>NC_014393.1:4952679-5262222 GCF_000145275.1 Clostridium cellulovorans 743B | reverse complement strand
TTATTCACATGTTGATAAAATAGTTGATATATCAAACTGAGAATAAGTTATCCACAATAAGAAATAATAATTAATTAACACGCATAAATACTGGGTTTTTAAGAAAAAGTATTAGTTTTAAATAAAGTTATTGAGATCTGTGCAACAAGTTATACACAGAGTTATGCACAGTATGTGGATAAGCTATATAATCCACAAATTATTCACACCATATGTTTAATAATAGCAAAATCGTAAAGGGTATTCAATAAGTTATCCACAAAATTCTACTTAAAAACTTAAAATTATTCACAAGTCATAGCAAAATACTATTCTTGACATTAATATTTAGTACAATTATAATTGAATAGTGAATTTTTAATTTTAATAATGGTAGTAAGTTAAATTGCTATACAAGTTTAGTAAGCGATAGAGGAGGTGTATCTATATGTTTATGACATACCAACCAAAAAAGAAACAAAGAAGCAAGGAGCATGGTTTCAGAAAAAGAATGAAAACAGCTACAGGCAGAAGAGTTCTTAAAGCTAGAAGAAGAAAAGGTAGAAAAAGATTGACAGCATAAGGCCGCTTATTGTGGCCTTTTTCTGTAATTCCAGTAAAGGAGCCCTTATAGATGAAAAAAGAAAAAATAAGAAAAAATATAGAATTTAGAACTGTCTATAAAAGAGGGAAATCTTTTTCTAACTATTTATTAGTACTATATATTTTTAAAAATAAGAAAAATTATGATGAATCTGGAGCTTATAATAGAATAGGTATATCTGTAAGTAAAAAAGTTGGGAAGAGTGTTGTTCGAAGTCGGGTTAAGCGACTAATCAATGAAAGCTACAGATTGAATAAACATAAATTTAAATATGGGCATGACTTTGTTGTCATTGCTAGGAATCCTGCACATGATAAAGGTTATAATGATATTGAAAAGGCTTTAATAAATTTATTTATAAAGGCAGGGTTATATGGAAGTGAAGAGAATACTAATAAAAATAATAAAATTCTATAGAAAATACATATCACCATTAAAGGGAACACCAACATGCAAGTTTCTTCCTACTTGTTCTCAATATGCAATAGAAGCCTTGGAAAAGCATGGAGTAATTAGAGGTGGTTTCATGGCATTAAAACGTGTTTTAAGATGTAATCCATTTAGTTCTGGAGGATATGACCCTGTAGAGTAATAATTAGGAGGTGCCCTGTGATTCAGGCAATTACAAGTTTTTTAACAACTATATTTGAATGGATTGTTAACTTACTAGATTCTGGTATAAACAATCTGAATATTTCAGTAGGTTTATCTATAATAGTATTTAGTATATTCTTTAAAATTTGTCTTTTCCCATTAAATATAAAACAAATTAAGTCAAGTTTTAAAATGAGAGAAATACAACCTGAGGTTGCAAAGCTACAAGCTAAATATAAAAGTGATCCGCAAAAGCTTAATCAAGCTACTATGCAATTATATAAAGAAAGTGGAGCAAGTCCTTTTGCAGGATGTTTACCATTATTACTTCAATGGCCAGTATTGATGGCTATGTATTTTGTATTTAAAGATGCTGAAATAATTAAAGGCCATAGTTTTTTATGGTTGACTGATTTATCAGCTAGAGATCCAAGATATATATTGCCTGTTTTAACAGCAGCAACTACTTATATTTCTACAACATATTCAACTAAGCAGACACAAACAGCTGAAGCTGCTAAGAACATGAGTACTATGACTATAGTTACAACTGGAATGATGTTGTTTATGAGTTTAACTTTAAACTCAGCGGTAGTAATGTACTATGTTATAGGTAATATATTCCAATTTGCTCAAACTTACTTAATTCAAAAATTTGTGTATAAAGGCTCAAAAGAAAAAGTTGCTTAATATATATAATTTTAATTAGGGGGTGAAACTTACCGAATGAAGTGCATAGAAATTGAAGGAAAAAATGTAGATACGGCTATTGAAAATGCTCTTGAAAAGCTTAATGTAGATAGAAATAGAGTAGAAGTTCAAATATTAGATGAGGGCAATAAAGGATTTTTAAAATTCGGTGCAAGACCTGCCAAAGTAAAAGTAACAGTTAAAAGAGATTCTATCTTGGAAGCTAAAGCTTTTTTAACTGATGTTTTAGAGAAGATGAATGTAAAAGCTGAGGTATTTGTAACTGAGGAAAAAGATAATCTAAAGATAGATTTAAAAGGTGATGATATGGGTATCATTATTGGTTACAGAGGTGAAACTTTAGATTCTCTTCAATACTTAGTTAGTCTTGTAGTGAACAAGGGCCATGAAGGTGAATATAAGAGAGTGGTTCTAGATACAGAAAACTACAGGGCTAAAAGGGAAGAAAAGCTAAAGTCTTTAGCTATAAAGTTGGCTCATAGGGTTGCTAAAACTAAAAAAGCCTTTAGATTGGAACCTATGAATCCATATGAAAGAAGAATAATCCATGCAACACTTCAAGAGGATAGGTATGTTGATACTTATAGTGAAGGTGCAGAGCCTTATAGAAGAGTTGTTATTGAAGTTAAAAGAGATAGAAAGAGTCGTGGTTAAAACCACGACTTTTTTCATATGTAAAACTTATTTTTATAAAATCTTTTATTGATTTTTAGAAAAAAATCCTTATAATTAGTTAAGAATAGAGGTTACAGATTGACCTCTAAATATTTATTTTGATCATACATTCCTTTTGGATGCATAGTATGTTTTTGATACTGTAAAGTGAGGTAAATATATATGGATGATATAAAAGATAAATATAATACTTCAATAGAATTAGCGCTAGAACTTATTGGCGGTAAATGGAAGATGATTATATTGTGGCATCTTAGTAAGGGAACCAAACGATTTAATGAGCTAAGAAAGTTATTACCAAATATAACTCAAAAAATGCTTACTCAACAACTTAGAGAGTTAGAGAAAGACAAACTTATAACTAGGAAAGTTTATGCTGAAGTTCCACCAAGAGTGGAATACTCTAGTACTAAATTAGGAGATGATTTACAAAATATACTTATTGATATCTCTAAATGGAGTAATGAATATGCAGAGATACATAATATTGAAATTGAAAATTACTAAGATTTTCGAAGTGTTATGATAAATTTTCAAAATGTAAAATATTTATCATAGATGAATCTATGATAAATTAATAAAGGCTAGAGTTGAGATTTGGATATAATTTATAATATATGTAGGTTAACTAAAAACATCTAAACTCCAAATTCATTTGTATAAGAATGAATTTGGAAGTTTTATATTAAAATTTAGAAATGTTTAAAATATAGCATCTAGAGAAACTTATATAAAATTTAAGGAGATTACTGATGAAGGAATTTGATACGATAGCTGCCATAGCTACGCCCATTGGTGAAGGTGGTATTTCAATAATAAGAATATCAGGCAATAGTGCTTTATCTGTAGCTTCTAAGCTATTTAGAAGTGCAAACGGAAAAGATTTAATGGATATAAAGCCATATACTATGAGGTATGGAAATATAATTGATTTAGAAAATGAAGAGATAATAGATGAAGTTATAGTAAGCTACATGAAAGCACCTAAAAGCTTCACTGCAGAAGATACAGTAGAAATTAACTGCCATGGTGGATTAATTTCTACTAAAAGAATATTGGAAGTTGTATTAAAGCAAGGGGTAAGGATAGCTGATCCAGGTGAGTTTACTAAGAGGGCATTCTTAAATGGTAGGATTGACTTGAGTCAAGCTGAAGCTGTCATGGACATAATAACGGCTAAGACAGACCTTGCGATGAAGAGTGCGGTTGCTCAATCAGGTGGAAGAGTATCTAGGGAAATAAAAGTATTGAGAGAAGAGTTACTTGCTATGATTGCCCATATTGAAGCTACTGTTGATTATCCAGAGGATGATTTAGAGGAGATGACTGCAGAAAAAACAATTAATGATCTAAATAAACTTCAGGAAAGAATAGAGTATCTATTAAAAACAGCCGAAGAAGGTAAGATTTTAAGGGAAGGTCTTAGCACTGTAATTGTTGGTAAGCCTAATGTAGGAAAGTCATCCTTGCTTAATCTTTTAACTAATGAGAATAGGGCCATAGTTACTGACGTTGCAGGAACTACAAGAGATGTAATTGAAGAGTATATTAACATGGATGGGGTCCCTATTAAGGTTATTGATACTGCAGGTATAAGAGAGACTGATGATTTAGTGGAAAAAATTGGCGTAGAAAAGTCTAAAGAAAAGATAGAAGAAGCTGACTTAATTATACTTATGTTAGATTCAAGTAGAGAACTTGACGAAGAAGATTTAAAGATTGCAGATTATATTAAAGATAAGAAGTATATAGTCCTATTTAATAAGAGTGATTTAAAAGGTAAACTTAAAAAAGAAGATATACAATGTTTAAATTCAAAATATATGATTGATGTTTCTGTTTTTAATGGTGAAGGTATAGAACGGTTAAAAGAAATCATCAAAGAGTTATTTTTCTCAGGGGAGATTAAATCTCAAGAGATATTAATTACTAACTCAAGGCACAAAGATGTATTATATAGAGCAAATGATAATATTTCTAACGCGATAGAAGCTCTAAAAAATACTAGTGCTATTGATCTTGCATCAATTGATTTAAGAAATGCTTGGTCGAATTTTGGTGAAATAACTGGAGACACATTGGCAGAAGATTTAATTGATAAAATTTTTAAAGAATTTTGTTTAGGAAAGTAGGTAAGCAAATGAAATACTTTGGCGGAGAATATGATGTTGTAGTTGTTGGAGCTGGTCATGCAGGCGTTGAAGCGGCGTTAGCAGCTGCCAGAATGGGAATGAATACGCTACTTACCACAATAAATTTGGATTCAGTAGGTTTTATGCCTTGTAATCCTAATATAGGTGGAACAGCAAAGGGTCATTTAGTAAGAGAAATTGACGCTCTAGGTGGAGAGATGGGAGTAAATATAGATAAAACTTTTATCCAGTCAAGAATGCTCAATACATCTAAAGGACCTGCAGTACATTCTTTAAGAGCACAAGCTGATAAAAAAAGATATTCTGATGAAATGAAACGAGTTGTTGAAGGAACTGATAATTTAAATTTAAGGCAAATTGAAGTTACAGCTATTGATGTTGAAGATGGTAAGGTTGTTGGAGTTCAGACTAGAAACGGAGCTTATTTCAAGACTAAAGCAGTTGTTTTAGCTACAGGGACTTATTTAAAAGCAAAGGTTATAATTGGTGATGTAAGTTATCATAGTGGTCCTAATGGATTACAGCCAGCGGATGACTTATCACAAAGCTTATTAGATATAGGCGTTGAATTAAGAAGATTTAAAACTGGAACGCCAGCTAGAATTTCTTCTAAATCTGTTGATTTTAGTAAAATGATAGAACAACCTGGTGATGAAAAAATTACACCATTCTCATTTCAAAATGATTATTTAGAAAGAGATCAGATATCTTGTTGGTTAACTTATACTAATGAAGAAACTCAAAATGTAATTAAAGCAAATATTGATAGATCACCTTTATATAATGGTAGCATAGTTGGAACAGGACCAAGATATTGTCCATCTATCGAAGATAAAATAATGAGGTTCCCAGATAAAGATAGACATCAAGTTTTTATTGAGCCAGAGGGTGAAAATACTGATGAGATGTATGTTGGAGGAATGTCATCTTCATTGCCAGAAGATGTGCAAATAGCAATGTATAGAACAGTACCAGGACTTGAGAATGTAGAAATCTTAAGAACTGCATACGCAATAGAGTATGATTCTATAAATCCACTTCAGTTAAAGTTATCTCTTGAATTTAAAAATATTAATGGATTATTTGGAGCAGGACAGTTAAATGGAAGTTCCGGTTATGAAGAAGCTGCTTGCCAAGGACTTATAGCAGGAATCAATGCAGTATTGAAGATACGAGGTGAAGAACCTTTAATATTAAAAAGAAGTGATGGATATATTGGTGTATTAATTGATGATCTAGTTACTAAGGGGACTAATGAACCTTATAGAATGATGACATCAAGAGCTGAATACAGACTTTTATTAAGACAAGATAATGCAGATTTAAGGCTTACTGAGCTTGGTAGAAAGGTAGGACTAGTAAGTGATGAGAGGTTTGAAAAATTTTTAAGTCGTAAAAATGCTATTGAAATAGAACTTGAAAGAATAAAAAGCCTTCAAATAACAAACAAAACATCAGTAAATGAATTTCTAGAAAGTATAGGTTCAGTAGCATTAAGAAAACCTATATCATTATATGAATTAATTAAGAGACCAGAACTTGATTATTATAAGGTAGAAGCTTTAGATGTTGACAGGTCAGAACTTTTAGATAGTGTAAAGGAACAAGTTAACATTGCTGCCAAGTATGAAGGATATATAGAAAAACAACTTGAACAAGTAGAACAATTTAAGAAATTTGAAAACAGAAGAATTCCAGAAGATATAAATTATAATGATATAAAGGGTCTTAGAATTGAGGCAATCCAAAAGTTACAAAAAACAAATCCTATAAACATTGGTCAAGCATCAAGAATTTCAGGTGTATCACCAGCAGATGTATCTGTATTATTGATATATATGGAACAATTAAATGCTAATAAAAATATCAAATAAACCTAATTACAAAGAAAGTCCAATTATTAAGGACTTTCTTTGTAATATTTTTTGAGACTTTGGGAATAACAAGAGTATATAAGAGGTTCTAAGATGGAGGTATGTTTTTATGAATAAAAAAGTTATCGCTTTAGCACTAGCTTCTCTAGTATCAATGGGAGGCATTAGTACTATTTATACAGCAGAGACAAAAGCAATAGAAGCTGTTGAAACAAATCAAGATAATGGTGCAATGAAAGGTACTAGTATTGATAAAAAGATAGTAGAGAAAGTATTAAAAGAAAAATTTAAGGTTTCAGAGAAAGAATTAAAAAATGCAAAATCAAAAGATGGTGGAATGAAAGAACTTATGGAAAAGAAGAAAATTTCCATGGATAAGTTAATGGATGAAGTAAAGAATGAAATGATGAAAATCATAGATAAAGATGCTAAGGATGGTAAGATTTCTAAAGAAGAAGCAACAAAGATGAAAGAACAACTACAAGGTAAAATGAGTGGAAAAACTCCAAGTGAAAATAAAACTCCGGAGACTACTACAGAACCAGCGGAAGGAATGCAGTCTCAGCAGCAACAACAGCAATCAACACCATCACAACCACAACAAGAACAATAGTCTCAACCACAAAAATTAAGATAAACAAATTGAATTTATACCTAAGCGTAAAGAGTCATTAGAAATAAGATTCCCACTTATACTAATGGCTTTTTTCTGCTATCATAAAAGTATAGTTAGTATAAATAATAAGATATAGAAGTTAATATATAATAGGGATAATTTTAGAATGGAGTAAAGGAATATGATATTGTATAAAGGAAATTTAGTTTTAGAGCAACAAGATTGCGATGAAATTAAAAAGGTATCTGCTGATGAGAACTTATTTCAGGCTTTTATTAAGGTTGTTTTAAGATATGATAAAAATATAAATATTAAAAGAATTGCATCTATTCAAACACCAGCAAAAGAGATTGCTTTATCATTAAAGTTGATGCAGTGTATAAAAGAAAATAAATAAAATAGTGTTTTGTATACTACATATTTTATTGTATAATAAATATATATTTATAGTTCAATAAAGATTCTACATAGTATATATAATTTTTATATATTAAGAAAACTTTGGCGTAACTTAAATGATGAAAATTTATAATAATACATAAAATATATTATTATAAAATATATTTACATGCCACAGGAGGCTAACCTTGGAATTTTATGAAATAATGAAAAAGTCAGCTGAGAACGAAGGTTTGATGTTTGATGAAATAAAATATAATCAGTTTATTAAATATAAGAATTTACTTAAAGAGTGGAATGAAAAAATAAATTTAACAGCCATTACTGAAGATGAAGAAATCATAAAAAAACATTTTATTGATAGTATTAAGATTTTTAGATTTTCTCCATTATCAAAGATGAATAATATTATTGATGTTGGTACAGGTGCTGGTTTTCCAGGTCTACCAATAAAAATAGTTAACCCAGATATAAAGGTAACATTATTAGATTCTTTAAATAAAAGGGTTAATTTTTTGAATACAGTTATAAGTGAATTAGGAATTAATAATATCGATGCAATACATGGAAGAGCAGAAGAGTTTTCAAGAAAAGAAGAACATAGAGGTCAGTTTGATGGTGCAGTTTCAAGAGCTGTAGCAAACCTAACTGTTTTATCAGAACTATGTATACCATATGTAAAGAATAATGGATATTTTATAGCACTAAAGGGACCAGCTGTAGAAGAGGAAATTAAACAAGCAAAGAAAGCTATTGGGATTTTAGGTGGTAAGTTAGAAGAAATATTACCTGTTGAAGTTGAAGGAACTGACTTGCGTCATAATCTTGTTATTATAAAAAAGGTTAAGGATACTCCTAAGATTTATCCAAGAAATGCAGGGAATATTACTAAGAAACCATTAATATAAAAATGTTTCACGTGAAACATTTTTATATTAATTAATAATGTCGAAAAAAATTCAATAAAAAAAGAAGGAAATTAAGATAATTCCTAGAAACTATAAAGTTAGGAAAACAAGAGGGATGGTTTTATGCAAAACACTGTATACTATGTTTCTCCATATGAAATAGTACCAAATTTATATCAACCAAGAAAATTCTTTGATGAAGTAGGTATAAATGAATTAGCCCAATCTATAAGTATATTTGGAATAATCCAACCTTTATCTGTTAGAAGGCTTGGAGAAAATAGATATGAGCTAGTAGCTGGAGAAAGAAGATTGAGAGCAGCTAAAAAGGCTGGCTTAGGTGAAGTACCAGTTATTATTGTTGACGTAGATGATAAAGAATCCGCTGCAATAGCATTATTAGAAAATCTTCAAAGAGAAGATCTAAATTACTTAGAAGAAGCAGAGGCATTCTATAATTTAATAAAGGAACATTCATATACACAAGAACAATTAGCAAAAGAAATAGGAAAAAAACAATCTACAATTGCAAACAAGCTAAGATTACTAAAGTTAGATAATGAAATTAGAAAACAACTTATTGATAATAACCTAACTGAAAGACATGCAAGAGCTTTATTAAAGCTTCCAACATTGGAAGCTCAGATAAAGGTATTAGATACTGTGATAAAAAAGAACTTAAATGTTAAAGAAACTGAATTATTAATAGAAAAAGAACTTAATTTCATTAATGACATAGGAAAAGATGGTAAAAAGAGGATTCGAACTAATTCAATGAATTCAAAGTTATATATTAATACCATTAAGCAAGTTTTTGATAAGTTTGGAATTGATGCAAAATATAAATCAAAAGATGCAGATGACTTCATAGAGGTTACTGTTAGAATCCCTAAAAATAACTAGTTAATAATATTTCGTATGAAATATTGTTATATATCTCCTTATTTGTATCTCTTAGAGTTTACCCCTCTAAGAGATTTTCATTTTTTTGAGTAATATATATTTCTATTATTGCCTAATATGTTTATAATAGAAACTGTAGGGTTAATTAAATCAAATTCAAAGATTAAGTTATACATTAGATGAGGGGGAGTGCAAATGAAAGTTATAAGTGTTTTTAATCAAAAAGGTGGAGTTGGTAAGACAACGACCAATATTAATTTAGCAGCATATTTAGCCGTTAACGGACATAAAGTCTTAATTATAGATATAGACCCACAAGGAAATAGTACTAGTGGATTAGGGATAGACAAAAAGAAAGTAGAAATTTCTTCTTATCATCTTTTAACTGATGATATATCTTTAGAAGAAGCTATGATAAAAAGCGAATTGATTGAAAACTTATATATTGTTCCTTCTACTATAGAATTAGCAGGAGCAGAAATTGAAATGATCGATATTAAAAATCGTGAAAAGATATTAAGGGAGAAGGTAAATAAGAATGATCAGAATTTTGAGTTTGTTTTCATAGATTGTCCTCCATCATTGGGATTGCTGACATTAAATGCATTAAGTGCATCTACAAGCGTACTTATACCAATTCAGTGTGAATATTATGCATTAGAAGGTGTATCTCAATTAGTTAATACAATTCAGTTAGTAAAAAAGTCATTAAATAAAGAATTGAGTGTAGAAGGCGTAATTTTGACAATGTATGATAATCGAACAAAGCTTTGTAATGAAGTTTCTGTTGAAGTGAAAAAATACTTTGGAGATAAGGTATTTGAGTCAACAATTCCAAGAAATATAAGATTAGCAGAAGCGCCAAGCTTTGGTCTTCCAATTATGCTTTATGATGACAAGTGTAAAGGAGCAGAAAGTTATGAAGATCTAACTAAAGAATTTATTAAGAGACAGGAGGTAAAATAAGATGAGCAGAAAAAGAGGGCTTGGTAAAGGTTTAGGCGCATTAATACCAGAAGAAGAAATAATAGATGAAGTAAGTAATTCTAAAACTGTAAATTTGATAGGAATTAATAAAATTAAAGCAAACTCTGAACAACCACGAAAATCTTTTGATGATGAAAAAATTGGAGAGTTAGCTAAGTCGATAAAAGAATATGGAGTAATACAACCTTTAGTTTTAAAACAAAACTTTGATGGAACATATACAATAGTTGCTGGTGAAAGAAGATGGAGAGCTTGCAAATTAGCAGCTATTAAAGAAGTACCTGCAGTTATTATGGATTTAGACGACAAGTCTGTATTAGAAGTATCCTTGATTGAAAATATACAAAGAGAAGATTTGAATCCAATAGAAGAAGCTATTGCATATAAAAAGTTATTAAATGATTTTGACCTTACACAAGAGCAACTATCAGAAAGAATAGGTAAATCAAGAACAGCCATTAGCAATATAATGAGATTGTTAGCTTTGGATGTGAGAGTTCAAGAATATTTGATGGAAGGTATAATATCAGAAGGCCATGGAAGAGCTATTCTTGGTATAGAGGATTTGAATAAACAATATGAATTGGCACAAATGATAATTGATAAAAGATTAAGTGTTAGAGAAATTGAAAATATTATTAAGGATTTTAAAACTAAGAAAGAAGAAGTTGAAATTGAAAAAAATTATGAAAAAAATCCTCATATAAAAGATTTAGAAGGTAGATTACAAAATTATTTTGATACAAAAGTAGCAATTACAAATAAAAAAGATAATAAAGGAAAGATTGAAATACAATATTATTCGTTAGAAGATTTGGATAGATTGCTTGAATTATTACATTTGACGGAATAACAATGTTTCACGTGAAACATTACTATCAAGAAAGGGTGAAGGTCTTGGAAAATTTTTTGAATTGGATATCAGAAAATACAAATTTAATCATTTTAGCAATGATAGGAACAATACTAGTATTACTAATTTCAATAATAGTGTTGTTTATATCCTTAAGCAAGTTGAAAAGAAGACAGAAGAAGGTTTTTAGAGGATATGATGGACAAAACATCGAAAAGACTATTACGGACTATATGGATAAAATTGACGAAGTAAATAATTTTAATGAAGAATTATCAAAAAAATATGGAGAAATACAAAACAAACTTGAAAAATGTGTTCAAAAAGTTGGAATTAAGAGATATAGAGCTTTTGATAATGTCGGAAGCGACTTAAGTTTTTCTTTAGCACTTTTAGATAGTAATAATGATGGTATTATAATAACAAGTATATTTGGAAGACAAGAAAGTACTATATATGCAAAACCTATTGATATGGGTATTTCAAGATATGATCTATCAGATGAAGAAAAAGAAACTTTGAGGATGGCTATTGCTAATGAACAAGGAAATATAAAAGATAAATAAAAAGAGGCAAAAGAATTATAAAAATTCTTTTGCCTTTTTAATTTATCTAAGAGTATTTTTAAAAACATTATCATTCTTTAGTAATCTGACATCTCTTTGGGCTCTAGTTATAGATTGATAAAGAGAACGACAAATAATTTCACATAGATTCATTACTACGTATAAACGAGTGTTTTGAAGGACTAAAAATTCCATATAGCCACTTATGTTTACTACTCCCGTAATGCTAATATCTCCTACAGGGGGAAGAGATTTCTTTAGAGCGGCTCCTGGAGCGAGAGGCTTATCTTTCAAACAAACTGTACCGACACTCTCAACATTACCTAAACATGCATCTATAGCGATAATATAAGGATTAGGAAATCTTGATTTTATTTCATTTATTGTTTCGCATAGATTTTTAGCATGTACTGGAGTTGCCAGAGTACCAAATAAGGTTATATTTTTTATAGGTGTATTACTTAACTTATAACCGACTAAAGGTCCTAAAGAATCTCCAGTAGAACGGTCTGTACCTATACAAAGGATTACTAATTGCTTGTCTTCAATTAGTGCATGAAATACCTTATCATATAATTTCTCGTTAAATACTGCTGCAGATTTAGAATCTACTGAATTGATAGAAATGCACATAAAAAACCTCCTTATCTTAATTGTATCCAATTAGGAGGTTTTTATACTAAATTATTTCTGTTTCTCTAAAAATATTATAAAAAACTAATAGCATTATACAGTAAAACATACCTAGAAAGCCATAAGCTTTTAATCCGATAAATATAGCTGCTAATGAAGCTACTGGATGTATCTTCAATGTACTAGATAAGAGTTTTGGTTCTAATACTTGCCTTATTAGCATCACAAATGTATATAAGAAAAGTAAAGCAATTACCATTATCCAATTACCTTGTAGTAAATAAGTTAAAATAAGAGGAATATATACAATGATCATACCAACTATAGGTAATAAATCTAATACACCACAAAGTAATGATAATAAGAACGCGTAATCAACGCCTAACAGAGAAAAGCCAATTAAATTTTCACAGAAGGTCATAAATAATAAGAATATATATGCTAACAAATATTTACCTAACATGTTCTTACTGTTTTCTAAAAGCTTTGTGATTAAATTTCTATTTGGCATATTTTTATACTTTGAAGTCAAATCTTTGCTTACGATATCTTTTGTAATAAAGTAAGTCGAGAATATAGTAAATAGTATAAGTGTTAATAAAGTAGGTAGCGAAGAAATAATTCCAAATAAATAAGAGACAACACTACTAGATAAAGATACTGCATAATTTGAAAGTTTTGAACTTTGAGAAGCAAGGTTCTTATTTATTGCATCTAATAAAGTTGGATCTAAATTGTTATAAGAATCAACTAGATCATTAAACCATTTGCGAATATAATCAAAATTTACGGTTACTATATCTGTCACATTATAAGTTAAACTTTTCAATTCAGAGATGAGATAATTTATTGATAGAAGGATTAGTCCAATAACTACAATACAAAAAATTGTAGTAGTAATAAATGCAGCTAGTGATGTTTTTAGTTTTCCTTTTTCAATTAAATATTTAGTTGGTCTTTTTAGAAGAAGAGAAAATAGAAAAGCAAGGACAAATGGCAGCGTATACTGGATCGTTCCAAATATCGTGATAAAGACGATTGTAAACAGTATGAAGAAAATTAGTGACTTTTCTAATTTAGTTACAAAATCGTGCATATATGTTATACCCCCTTTTTATCAAGATATTCTAAAATACTTAAGGATTCATTTATTTCCTCAGTAGTATTAAAGTAAGAAAAACTGAATCTTATTGTTCCATTAGGATAGGTTCCTATAGTTTTATGTGCTAGTGGTGCACAGTGAAGACCACTTCTACAACTAATATTAAACTCGTTACTTAATAAAAATGCTAATTCCTCATTATTAATAGTGTTGTGTGTAAATGAAATTGTAGGTGTGCTTTCACTAATTGTAGGTGATCTATAGATTTTATAATTTTTTAAGTTTGACATACCTTTTAAAAAGGTTTCGCTTAACTCTAAATCTTTGGTATGTATCTTTTGTAAAGAAATATTATTTATAAATCTTATACCTTCTAGTAAGCTTACTATACCAGGGGTATTTAAAGTGCCTGGTTCGTATTTATCTGGCAAAATGCTCGGGTGAGTTAATTCTGATGAAGAACTACCAGTTCCCCCAGTGAATATAGAAGAGCATTCTTTAGAAAGTTCTTCTGAAATAAGAAAACCACCTATACCTTGAATGCCAAATAAACTTTTATGACCAGTAAAGGCTAGTGCATCACAATTAAATTCTTTAAAACTTATTGGTATTATACCAGCACTTTGAGCTGTATCAATAATAAAATAAATATTGTATTTTTTACATATATCCCCAATGGTTTTTAAAGGTTGTATTGATCCTATTATATTAGAAGCATGAGATAAAACTACAAGCTTTGTATTATGTTTTATTGCATTTTCAAATACATCTAAATCTAAAAGACCTGTTTCATCAGTTTGGAGTATAGATAATTCTATTGTATCCTCTAAATTTAAGCTGAATAGGGTTCTCAAGGTAGAGTTGTGGTCCATAGAGGATGTTATAACATGCCAACCATCTTTTACGATACCCTTTATTAACATGTTTAAGGCATAGGTAATATTATGCGTGAATATTACATTTGATGGTAAGTTAAAATCAAAGAAGTTAGATAGTTCTACTCTGCAATCATATACAAGCCTAGAAGCATTTAAGGATGTTGAATTAGCCCCGCGACTTGGATTTCCACCTATAGAAGTGATAAAATTATTAACGGCTTCTATTACAGTTGGTGGTTTAGGAAATGTTGTTGAACTGTTATCGAAATATATATCCATGTTTTCACCTATATTCATTAATAAGAATCTATTATAATAAGAGTATATACTTTATTATAAAATATAGTAATATAAATGTATATTAAAAAATGTAAGTAGGAGAGTAGGATGGTAGAACTATATTTAATTGTTTTTAATAACACTCATGAAGCAATGACTATGGAGAAAAAACTGAAGGAATTATCAATTGCTAATAGGATAGTTCCAACGCCAACAGGTATAACGCATAGCTGTGGTCTGAGCATTAGATTTAATGAAGAGGACTTAGGAAATATAAAAAGTGTTATACAAAAGTATGAACTAAAGATTAAAAATATATACTATAAAGAAAGTGGACAATACTTCTCTTTATAGTAGTGATATTGGAGTGTGTGAAGAAGATGATTTGTAGTAATATTGAAGCATTATTTCAAGTTGGTATAATATCTGTTTCAATTGATCAATTTACTGGATGGTTTCGAGAAGTAGGATCAAAACTTATAGGTACAATAATAGTTATTTTAGTTATGATAGTTACCTTAAAAATTGGAGATAAAGTTATAAAAAAATGGGTCAAGCGAAAAAGCGAAAAAGCTAATTCTAGCAATGATACATTTTCATTAAATTCTTTTAATATGGATGAAAAATTAGCAAAGACTATTGGTGCTATACTAAGAAGTTTATTAAAGTATGCTGTTTATTTTATTGGAATTACGTCTATTTTATCTATTTATTTTGGCACTGTAAGTTTAACTCTGGCAAGCATTGGTGGTGTAGCAATAGGATTTGGCGCACAAAATCTTGTTAAAGATGTTATTTCTGGTATATTTTTGCTTATAGAAAATCAATATATGGTCGGAGAATCTATAGAAATACAAGGAAGTACTGGGGTAGTTGAAAGTATAGAAATTAGAGTTACAAGAATAAGAGATGCTAATGGTGATATACATATAATACCTAATGGAAGCATATTAAAGGTTACTAATAAATCTAGGGGATCTAGAAGGGCTCTAGTTGAAGTGACAATATCTTATGATTCAGATTTAAATAAAGCTATAGACATTATAAATGAAGTATGCTTAGAATATGGAAAAGATGACGAAAATATAGTAGAATTACCACAGGTAGTTGGTATAACAGAATTAGGTGCTAGGGGGATTAATATAAGAGTAGTAGGAAGAACAAAACCTACGAAAGAATGGAATGCTGAAGTTGAACTTAGAAAAAAAATAAAGCTTGCATTAGATGATAACAATATAAGTATTCCTTATAATACAAAATGATTTAATCAGGGGTGGTGAGATAAGTGGTTAAAGAATTTAAAATTAATGATATAGTACAGATGAAAAAACAACATCCGTGTGGTAGTTTTGAATGGGAGATTATTAGACTTGGAGCAGATATAAAGATCAAATGTAGAGGTTGTAGCAGAATTGTTATGTTACCAAGAAGTGATTTTGAGAAGCGAGTGAAAAAGGTTCTTTTAAGTAAAGCTAATGATGCGGAAAATTAAATAGAACTTGAGTAGTTTTTTGAAAGTAGCTATTCGTATTTGAAATATTATATAATAGACTCTTTTTCAGCAAATTTACTTTTTATATTTAAAACTTATTTTGTATGATGTGCATAAAAAACTTGAATTATAATGTAAAAAGTGTTATAATGTTTAATTGTAGTCCTGCTATGATTAATATCATAGCCGTTAGTCCAGAGGAGGTGAAAGTAATGAACAAGTATGAAACTTTATTTATCCAAAACCCATCATTAGATGAAGAAGCTACTAAAGCTAACATCGAAAAATTCAAAGGTATCATTGAAAATGGTGGTGGAACAGTAGAAAATGTTGATGTTTGGGGCAGAAGAAAGTTAGCTTATGAAATAGCAAAAGTTAACGAAGGTCACTATACATTAATCAATTTCTCATCTGATGCTCAATTACCTAAAGAATTAGATAGAGTATTTAGAATCACTGATGGAATAATCAGACACATCATAGTTAATCTTGAAAAGTAATAAGGACGGTGCTGTCAAATGAACAAGGTTGTATTAATCGGTAGACTTGTAAGAGATCCAGAGCTAAGATTTGCTCAAGGTACAGGGACAGCAGTTGCTAACTTTACTATAGCTGTTGATAGAAGATTTCCTTCTAAAGATGGTCAAAAGGAAGCTGACTTTATTCCAATAGTTGTCTTTGGCAAGATTGCTGAAACTGTGGCAAACTATACAAGTAAAGGCAAGCTTATCGGAGTTAGTGGTAGAATACAAACAAGAACTTATGATGCACAAGATGGAAGTAAGAGATATGTTACTGAAGTTGTTTCTGATGAAGTACAATTCCTTGAATGGGGAAGTGGACAACAAAGAGGAAATGGTCAAGGACAATCTCAAGGTTCCAATGATATGAATTCATGGGGATCCAGTAATGGATTTGATGATAACTTCGTATCACCAGTAGATGACGATGAAATACCGTTTTAAATTTAGGTAAAGGAGGGAAATTAGAATGAGCGAAAACAATAAAAAAGAGTTCAAAAAGAACATCAGAGGCAGAAAAAGCAGAAAAAAAGTATGTGCTTTCTGTTCTGAAAAAGTTGAAGCTATCGACTATAAAGATGTTAATAGATTAAGAAAGTATGTAACTGAAAGAGGTAAGATTTTACCAAGAAGAATCAGTGGTACTTGTGCTAAACATCAAAGAGAACTTACAGGTTCAATAAAGAGAGCTAGAAACATAGCTTTACTACCATTCACAACTGAATAGTAGTAAATTCATATATAGCTGATAATAAGGCAAGAAACGTATTTATGTTATGTTTCTTGCCTTATTTGATTTTTATAAGTAATTATATTGTAGGTTAAATATAACTGTAAGAATAATTATAAATATACAAGCTAAAAAAGTGCGCTTGAAAGCCTTTGTAAATAGTTTGCATTTATTATTAAGAATCACTTGCAATTGTACAAGTTCCTCGATATAAAGGTAAAAAAGAAATAAAATTAATTTAATATCCGAATATATATTCATATATTCGGATGGGCGTGTATTTTATGAACTACTTAAGGGGGCGAAGTTGTAGAAGGAACTTCTATGTTGGATGCCTCAGCGTTAACAGGTGAGTCTGCTCCAATAAAAATCTCAATTGGAGATAATATCTTAAATAGATGGAGCTGTTTTTTCAGATTGGATTTATAGAACTCGTATCTTTTTAGTTATATCTTGTTCTTGTGCATTGGTTATTTATATTCCTATAGGATTTTTTTGTTGAAATTGGAGGCATATCTAAAAAAGATATATTGATAAATGGTGGTAACTTCTTAGAAGCATTAAATCATGTAGAGAAAGTTGTATCTGATAAAACTGGGACACTAACAAAGGGTGTATTTAGAGTGACCGATATAAAGTCGATTTCAAATATTACTAATGAAGAGATTCATAAGTATACTGCTACAGCAGAAAGTCTATCTAATCACCATATAGCAACATCTATAATAAATCCATATAAAGATATAATAAATAAAGAATCAATAGAAAGTTATGAAGAAATTGCAGGCTATGGTGTAAAAGCTGTTATTGATGGAAAAAATTTTTTATGTGGTAATAATAAGTTAATGAAAAAGGCAAGTATTGACTTTGTAGAAGAAGCAATAGGTACTATAATATATACAGCTATAGATTCTACCTTTTCTGGAAGTATTAAAATTTCTGATAAGATTAAAGAAGATTCAAAGAAAACTATAGATGATTAAGAAACGATAGGTGTTAAAGAAACTATAATGTTAACTGTTGATTCAAAAAGTGTTGCTGAAAAGGTTGCGGAAATTTTCGGCGTTGACAGGTTTTATTTAGAACTATTACCAGCTTAAAAATTTGAATTATTAGAAAAAGCTAATGTTACAAAAGAGAAAAATGGCAAAGTAATTTTTGTAGGTGGTGGTATAAATGATGCACCGATACTGATTGTGGTAGATATAGGAATTGCAATGGGTGGACTAGGTTCGGATGCAGCTATTGAATCAGTAGATATAGTAATAATGACTGATGAACCATATAAGATAGTTGAAGCTATAAAAATAGGTAAAAGAACAAGTCGGATTGTTCTTAAAAATATTATTTTTGCAATTGATATTAAATTAATCGTTTTAGTATTGGAGGCCTTTGGTGATTCTACTATTTGGCAAGTTGTTTTTGATGATGTAGGAGTTGTAATTCTATCTATATTAAATGCAATGAGAGCATTAAGAATAAAAAATATTTAATACAGTGCTTTTGTGGAATAGCTTTTACTTCATAAGAAGTAGAAGCTATTTTTTAAAGGTTTTTTGTAATAAAAGCCATGATATTATAAGTAAATGGATTAAAATGGTATTTATTAGTTGCATAATATCATTAAAATCTTTACAATATAGATAGAGAAGAAAAGGGGATGGATATATGAGAAGAGATGATTTTAATATAATTTCCAGCGTTAAAATAATAGAAGAATTAAAAGCTGATTTGCTTTGTGTTATAGGTGATTTTTTTAAACTTTTGACAAAAGGGAGCAATGTTGCAGAAAAAGCTTTACTTGATTGTATTTCCGGGGCAATAATATTATTATATGTATTAGGGAGAAGATTAGGACATTCTTATCTTCAGATAGATGAACATACAAAGATAAAACTTAAAGAAGGTATAGTCGCTGGAGATTCTGTTGAGAAGAGTGGCAAGGATTTGAGTAGTCTATATCAACATTTAAAAGAGAGAAATTAACGGAGGAATTATGACAATTTCTAGAAGAAATATATTTTTTACTTTGCTATTGAATCTTGTCGTTATAATAAGTATGATGTTTAATGGCATTTTTACCGCTATAATAATGAAAGGAGATGGAAGTTGGGTTATTCCAATTATATCCAGTTTCTTTATACCGTTAGGAGCATCGGTACTTTTTGCTACACATAGGTTCTTAAAAAGCATTACTTCTATAGTCATAGATTTTTTGATAGTACTTATGCTATTCAGAAGTTTTCCTTTTACTACTGAAATATTTATACCGATAACAATAAGTAGCTTGTTATTTACAGTAATTATTGGAGTAGTCATAGGAGTAGTTATCCAAAGGAATGTATCCTTGGGTAAAAGTTACTTTTACATAATAACAACCTATGTAGTTGCTGTTTTTATTATTACAGTGATATTAGCATATTTTATGGAGCATAAGAATATATCAGACCTTTTTTATAATGGATACGAAAGTTTGCGGAAAACTTATGATTCTATATATACACCAGCTTTAAGAAGAGAGTATAAGCTTCAGGAGTTATTTAGTGCTGATGACATGATTAGGTTTATACCATCTATGATAGCAGAAACAATTTTCTTTGTTTCATTTGTATATTATTTTATTACTAAAAAAATACTTGAATCTATAAATTGTAAAGTTTCAAAAATTAAGGAATTTAAGTGTTTTTACATATCAAATTTATTAGGTGCAGCAGTTATACTTATAATATGTGTAGGGCTCGTTCTTAGAAATTATGGTTATGTAGAAGGCGGTATAATTGCTACTACAGGATTTACAATAATAAAACTTCTTTTAAGTGTTACAGGAACAGCTTTTATATATGACAAATTCATGAATGTACTTAAGATGAAGAAAGTTACAACTATAATTATTATAATAGGAGCTGTTTATATATTGCCTGTTGTTGTTTATACTGTAGGTTTTATTGAAATGATTTTTGATTTTAGAAAGTTAGATCCGCATGGTATTTTCAAGAGAAAAAGAGGATAGGGTATGGAAAAAAAGTTTAATTTTTTAAAGCCTAGAAATGAGTATTTTTTTGTTATTATTATAATTGCTATCGCTACCATGTTTATTCTCAAACATTATGTTATAGCAAGCGTATTTCTTATAGCTTTTGTTGGGTTACTTATATATACAAAAAGAGTAAATAAGAGTAAGCAAAGTCAATGGAAAGAGTTTGTAGACGGATTTATAAATAGCGTAGATAATGCATCAAAAGGAATTCTTGTAAGGATGCCATTTCCAGTTGCTATAATTGACACAAATGGAATAATTTTATGGTATAACCAAGTTTTTATGGATAGATTCCCTGAAAATGCTATACTGTCAAGCGACATCGATAGTTTGTTAAGTAGTGATGATATTCAAAATATATTAGATTCAAAAACTAATATATTTAAAGATATATCAATTAAGAAAGAAAGTTATGATATATATACATCTCAAATAGAGACGAAAAGTGAAATTGATAGGGATGTGCTAGTTTTATATTTTATAGATTCAAGTGAAAAAGCAGAAATAAAAAAGGCTCTTAAGGATAATGCAGAAGTTGTTATGCTTATTGACGCTGATAATCTTGATGAGGTAAGAAAATCTACTACAGAGGATAAGAGGCCACTTCTCGAGGCTGAAATTAAACGAGCAATAAATAGTTATAGTCAAAGACTTAATGCTGTTTATAAGCAGTATTCAACTGGGAAGTATATTTTGATTACCCATAGGAATGAACTCCAAAAGGAAATAGAAAAGAAGTTCGAAATTCTAAATCAGATTAGAGAAATAGATACTGGAAATACATTAGATGTAACATTAAGTATCGGTGTTGGTTTTGGAGATAATACTCCTATGAAAAATCATGAGAATGCGTTTTCTGCTTTAGAACTCGCCTTAGGTAGAGGTGGAGATCAAGTGGTTTTAAAGAGCAGTGATGCATTGGAGTTTTTTGGAGGCAGCACTAAAGAAGTAGAAAAACGCAGTAGAGTAAAAACTAGGGTATTTGCTCATGCACTAAAGGATGTTATAAATAATAGTACAAATGTTTTTTTAATGGGTCATTCTAATCCTGATATAGATTGTATTGGTGCAGCTATAGGTTTATCCAGTGTGATTCGAGCACTAGGTAAAAGATCTCATATAATTATAGATTCATTTAATAATAGTATAGAAGAAATTGCTGATAGGTATATGAAAGAACAAATTGATGAAAAGACATTTGTCAGTGGAAGTGATGTAGATAATTTGATTACTGATGAAAGTTTGATTATAATAGTAGATACTAACAGTAAGAACTATGTGCTAAATTATGAAGTCTTTAAGAGATTTAAGAAGAGTGTAATAATTGATCATCATAGACGAGCAAGGGTTGGGGTCGAAACCCCATTACTTATGTATGTGGAAACCTATGCATCTTCAACATCTGAGATAGTTACAGAATTGATTCAATATATGAAAGAGAATCATAAGATTACAAATACAGAGGCTGAAGCTTTATTGGCGGGAATAGTTGTTGATACTAAGAACTTTTGCTTTAAAACTGGTGTTAGAACTTTTGAAGCAGCAGCGTATTTAAGGTCACAAGGAGCAGATACTGTTTATTTAAAGAAACTTTTTTCAAATGACTTAAAAAGGTATATTGATAAGTCAGATATAATAAGGCAAGCAGAAGTGGAAAATGGTATAGCTATTGCAGTAAGTCCATTGGATGTAGAAGATAACATTTTAGCAGCTCAGACTGCAGATGAATTATTAAATATTACAGGAGTCATAGCTTCATTTGTATTAATTAAGGTTGGCAATGATGTTTTGGTTAGTGGAAGATCTCTTGGAGACTTAAATGTACAATTAATTTCAGAGGCATTAGGTGGGGGTGGACACTTCACTATGGCTGGAGCCAGATTAAAAGATAAAAGCTTAGAAGAAGCTACAAAAGAATTAAAAGAAGCTATAGCGAAAATTCAAAGGGAAGGTGAAGAATAATGAAAGTTATATTATTAAAAGATATCAAGGCACTTGGAAAGAAGGGGGATGTAGTTAACGTATCTGATGGATACGCAAGAAATTTCTTATTTCCAAAGAAAGCAGCACAAGAAGCAACAGATTCTAACTTAAATATTTTGAATAATCATAAAGAGAAGGAAAGAAAAGAAAAGCTTGCAGAAATTGAAGCAGCTCAAAAAATTGCTGAAAAGCTAAAGGGGCAGGAAATTAAAATATCTACAAAGGCTGGAGAAGGTGGAAAACTTTTTGGAGCTATAACAAGCAAGGATGTTTCAGAGCAATTAGAAAAGCAACATGATTTTAAAATAGATAAGAAAAAGATAGTAATGGATACTCTTAAACACGTAGGAACATACGAAGTAGAGATTAAGCTTTATGCGGAAGTTTCAACTAAGGTTAAGGTTATAGTTACTGAAGAATAGAGGTGGGTTTCTGTGAATTCAAATACTAATAGCTTTAAGATAGATAATGATGAAATAAGAGCAACTATATCAATAGAAGTTCAAGTTAAAGTAATGTATGATGCAGCTAAAAAGGTTATAGATGAAGGGATTTTTAGAAGCAGAGTTGTTAAATATAAGTTGCAAAAGTATATAAATAGTGAAAACATTTATGAAAGAGTATATGCACTTAACAAAGTTGTGAGCAATGGAAAAGGTTTGAAAGAGATCCCTAATGAAAAGAATCTACTTTTAGCTATTGAGGAAACCTCTAGATATCTTTCAGAAGAAGTTGCAAGAAGATATGTACAAAATAATATTGAAAAAGATGTAGAGCAATTACTAATTGAAAGACAAGAAAAGTATATGGACGAAGTGCGAATGGGAATAATCAAAAAGAAAAAAGGCCCAGAAAACGCGAGAACTTTAAAAAAGTATGCAGATCTTGAAACTTTAGATACTAAATCACTTAGTAAAGATGTGTTATCAATATTAAGACCACAGAGTTTTGATGAAATAGTGGGACAGGAAAGAGCTATAAAAGCATTGATTTCTAAGATTGCTACACCATATCCACAAAATATAATATTATATGGTCCTCCAGGGGTTGGAAAAACTACTGCAGCAAGATTAGCGTTGGAGGAATGTAAAAAGTTAAAGTTTACTCCTTTTGAAGAAGACTCAAAATTTATAGAAGTAGATGGTACTACTTTAAGATGGGATCCTAGAGAAATAACAAACCCACTTTTAGGTTCAGTTCATGATCCAATTTATCAAGGAAGCCGACGTGATTTAGCTGAGACAGGAATTCCTGAACCAAAGCCAGGATTAGTTACAGATGCACATGGAGGTGTATTGTTTATTGATGAAATTGGAGAACTAGATCAAACTCTTCAGAACAAGCTATTAAAGGTTTTAGAAGATAAGAGAGTGGAATTCTCATCATCATACTACGATCCAGATGATGACACTGTACCAGCATATATAAAATACCTTTTTGATAAAGGTGCACCAGCAGATTTTGTGTTAATAGGAGCAACTACAAGAAGTCCAGGAGAAATGAGTCCTGCTTTAAGATCAAGGTGTACAGCTGTTTATTTTGAACCATTAAATAAGGCGCATATCGAAAATATAGTCGAGAATGCAGCAGAAAGATTAAAGGTCACTTTAGATGATGGAGTTGCAGAACTTATTAGTAGATATACTATAGAAGGTAGAAAAGCTGTAAACATTCTTGCAGACGCTTATGGAAATGCATTATATAATAATGATGATAAAGAAGAAGTAGAGATCACATTAGAAAATGTTAAAGAAGTTATATCTATTGGACGTATGGTTCCTTATGAAAAGAATGAATCAATGGAGCAAAAGGAAGTTGGCGAAATCAATGGGCTAGGAGTTAGTGGTTATATGGGCTCTGCTCTTAAAATAGAAGCAACTACCTTTGAAGCCAAAAAGGAAGGTACGGGTTCCATTAGATTTAATGATACAGCTGGTTCTATGGCAAAGGATTCAGTATTTAATGCAGCAGCTGTTATAAGAAAAGTAACAGATATAGATATTAAAAATTATGATATACATGTTAATGTAGTTGGTGGAGGTAACATTGATGGACCATCAGCAGGTGCAGCTATAACTGTATGTATCATAAGTGCTCTCCTAAACAAGCCTTTAAGACAAGATATCGCAATTACCGGGGAAATATCCTTAAAGGGCAAGGTAAAGCCTGTAGGAGGGATTTTTGAGAAAATTTATGGTGCAAGAAGAAAAGGAATTAAAACTGTTATAGTTCCTAAGGATAACGAAAAAGAAATACCTACGGGTTTAGATGATATAGAAGTATTAACAGTATCAACAATCGAAGAACTTATGGAACTAGTATTCTAGTTTCATAAGTTTTAATTAAATACAGGAGAGATAAAGATGGAAGGACAAATAAGAACATTACCTCAAAATATAGAGGCAGAACAATCTGTCCTCGCATCAATGATTAATGATAAAGAAGCAACGGCAGAAGCAGCACAAGAATTATCTGCAGAAGATTTTTATAGAGAAAGTCATAAGGTTATTTTTACAGGTATAGTAGAATTGTTTTTTAGAGATATTCCTATAGATATGATAACCTTAATTGAACATTTGAAGTCAACAGATAAGTTAGAGGCATCTGGAGGAATAAGCTATATAAGTACTCTTTCCACATCTATTGCTAGTACTGCTAATGTCCATTCATATATAAAGATAGTTAAGGATAAAGCTGTATTAAGAAGGCTTATAAAGGTAGCCAATGAGATCACAGAAGATAGTTATACAAAGCAAAATGATGTAGCGAAAGTAATGGATTCAGCAGAAAAGAAAATATTTGATATAGCTCAAAATAAAACGAGAAATGATTATGAACCTATAGCGTCCGTTTTATCAAGAAGTTTTGAGCAATTAGAGTATGTAGCTAATAATAGTGGAGGTCTTACAGGAGTACCTTCTGGGTTCACAGCACTAGATGGAATGACTTCAGGTTTCCAAAAATCTGATATGATACTAATAGCTGCAAGACCTTCTATGGGAAAAACAACTTTTGCACTTAACTTAGCACAGCATGCAGCTATTAGAGAAAATAAAAGTATAGTAATATTTTCATTAGAAATGTCTAAGGAGCAATTAGTACAAAAGCTCCTTTGTGCAGAAGCAAATATTGATATGGTTGCTTTTAGAAATGGAAGTTTGGATGATAAGTCTTGGGATAATATAGCTAAGGCTGCTGGGCCTTTAGGAGCATCTAAGATTTTTATAGATGACACAGCTGGGGTTAGTGTTATGGAAATGAGGTCTAAGTGTAGAAGAATTAAATTAGAGCATGGTATTGATATGGTTCTTATAGACTATCTTCAACTTATGAGTGGTAGTGGTGAGAGTAGACAACAAGAGGTATCTGAAATTTCTAGATCCATAAAGGCATTAGCTAAAGAAATGCAATGCCCAGTAATAGCATTATCTCAGCTCTCACGTGCTCCAGAGCAAAGAGCAGACCACAGACCTATGTTATCTGACCTAAGAGAATCTGGTTCAATAGAACAGGATGCGGACGTTGTTATGTTTCTTTATAGAGATGAATACTATAATAAAGAATCAGAAGACAAGGGTGTAGCTGAATGTATTATAGCAAAACAAAGAAATGGTCCAGTTGGGACTGTTAAGTTAAATTGGGCTGGACAATATTCAAAGTTCATAGATCCAGAACCTTTTATGCAACAAGGCTAGTTTATGTGTCAAGAATGTGATATCTTTATTATTGAAGTAGAAGATTTAACAGAATATATTATTTTAAGGGTGTGAAGAAATGAATATGATATTTTTTGACACTGAGACAACAGGTTTAAAACCAGGTCAAATATGTCAGCTTAGTTATATAAAAGTCACTACAGATACTAAGCCTCAAAAAGTAGAGGGGAAAAACTTTTTCTTTAGTGTAGAAGATATTGAACCATCAGCGGAAGCTATACATGGATTTAGTGTAGAAGATTTAATCGAACTAAGCGATGGGTGTGAATTTTCTGATTTATATGAAGAGTTTATAAATGATTTCGTAGATTGTGATTTAGTAATAGGATATAATGTCAACTTTGATATAAAATTTTTAGTTGCTGAATTTTATAGACTAGGAATTAACTACATTCCTAAAATGGACTTTTGTGCCATGCAGTATTATAAAGAGATTTGTGCAATACGAGGAAAAAATGGTGATATTAAAAATCCTAAGCTAGCAGAAGTTGTTGAGTTTTTAAATATAGATGAAACTTTTATGTATGAGAAAACTAGAGAGTTATTTGGTGGAAGTGGAAGGTTTCATGATGCCAGATTTGATACAACAGCAACTTACTTAATAATTACTGAGGGAATTAAGAAAAAATTTATACCACCGTATTATTTCACAAAGTATATTAAGGATAAAAAATAGAAAATATAAAAAAGAATCCGGCATTCCGCTAGATTCTTTTTTTATTTATTGTGCTATTAGCTCGTCATCTTTTCCTGTTACTATGGAAGTAATAATTATATTAGTTGATTTTGATAAATCTATTTCGTATGGCTTTGATTCTGTATCCTCTTTTCCATCGAATAAAATTCGCACTATTGGTTTATCTGGAAAGTCAGGATTTTGTTTTACTATGTAGCCTTCTTGGCTATTAGACAGTCTAACACATGAACCTAGAGGATAGATAAATACATATCTTTTAAAAACCTCTATTATCTTAGGATCAAAAAGCGTGCCACTACCAGACAGCATAAGTTCATATGCTTCGTTTGGTTCATAACGGCTTCTATAAGAACGGTTAGCAGTGACGGCTGTGAATACATCACATATTGATATAATTCTACCAAACTCAGATATATATTTGCCACGTAAACCATAAGGATAACCAGAACCATCATACCTTTCGTGATGATGAGCAACTCCAGCTAGTATTTTATGAGAGAAACATTGAGCTTCTTCTAAAATTTTTTTACCTAAAGTAGGATGTTCTTTTATTAATTCAAATTCCTCATCGGATAGCTTTGATTTTTTTGATATTATCTCATGGGGGATTTGGGTTTTACCTATATCATGAAGTAAAGCACTAATCCCGAGTTCTCTTAGTTCTTTCCCTTCAAGTCCTAATTTTTTACCAAGAAAAATTGCCATCATGGCAGTATCTATACTGTGTATATATGTGTAGTCATCATATAACATTACTTCATATAAGCTTGTGTTTATATTATCTTGTTCTTCAATGTAATTAACTAAAACGTCTATACTTTCAATTAGTTTAGAAGTTGCCATATAATCTTTAGATGCAATACAATTAAATGCTTCTGGTAAAGTTTCTATTGCATGTTGTTTTGCTTCTTTAAGTTTTATATCTTCCTTAATATCAGAAAGGTCATCATCCTTTACATAAACAAACAAGATACCTTTTCTCTTTAATGATGTTATATATGAGTGGCTCATTTCAGTACCTGCTGTTAATAATGGTATACCGTTATTGTCTAGTACATCTTTTGCAAGGACTTCATTGTCCTGTATATTGGTTAAAAACACTAATCGCATAAAGTAATCCCCCCCAAAAAAATATGATGTATATAATAAATTATATCATTGTAACTTTAAGGCAACAATAAAAAATGATATAATTTATTATTAAATTACTAGTTTTACATACCATTTATGTGTTATAATTTAAAGTTAAATAAATTTAAAAAAGCATATAAATAAATTAAAGATACCTTGAAAATAAAGTTGGAATTTGGAGATGATATAATGACTGGAATAATTGATAGATTTGAAGGTGAGTTTTGCGTTGTTGAGATGGAAAATGGAAGTATGAGAGACGTTAGGATATTAGATATTCCTGCAGGAAGTAAGGAAGGAGACGTATTAATATTTAAAGACAATAAGATTTTTTTAAATAAAGCTGAAACAGAAAAGAGAAAACGTGAAATTGAAGAACTTATGAAGGATATGTTTCAATAAAGAGTTTAACGAACAAAAAAATAGTTAAAGAAAGTGAGTTGGATTCTTTAACTTTAAAACTTATATTATAAAGCAATATTTGCTTAAATATTTAAGATAATTAAGACATTTGTGTAGTCCAAATTTTGTTAAGGAACTTTTATACAATAGAAAGCATATTTTTAAGCTTGTTAGTAAGTGAGCATAAATTAGATGCTTTCAAGGGCTTTAGTAATTACTACATTTATAGTTTGAGCAAGGTTGATTTCGTGAGAGGATACTGTTTTGTTTCCTTGATCTAAACGTACAATTGAGACTACAGGCTTATCAGGAAAATTAGGATTTTGTCTAACTACATAGCCTTGATCTCCATTAGAAAGTTGAACCATTGACCCAAGTGGATAAATTGAGAATGTAGATTTAAAAAGTTGTACTAATCTAGGGTCAAAATGAGTACCACTTCTAGATAGTATAAGTTCATAAGCATCATTAGGCTCAAATCTCTTTCTATAAGGTCTATCTGAAGAAACTGCAGTGAATGTACTGCAAAGGCTTATTATTCTTCCAAAAAGTGATATATAAGAACCTGTAAGCCCATAAGGGTAACCTGTACCATCAAACTTTTCATGATGATGAGCAGCTCCTGCAATTATTCTGTTAGAGAAGCAACCAGCAGATTCAAGGATTTCCCTACTATATTTTGTATGTTTTTTTATTTCATCAAATTCATCAGTGCTTAATTTTGATTGTTTGTATAATATGTCATGGGAAATCTTTAGATTTCCAATATTGTGTAATAATGCTGATAATCCTAATTCTATTAAAGTATCCTTGTCAAATCTTAGTTTCGTACCTAAAAATATGGCCATCATTGCAGTATCTATACCATGAATGTAAGTATAATTATCATAAGTTTTTAATTCATATAAGTTTGTATTAAGAGTTCCCTCGTGATATATATATTCTGTAATATTGTCGATACTTTCTACAGCTTGTTTTGTTGCAGTAAAATCTCTTACAGATATATTGTCAAAGGTTTTTGGAAGAGTTTCAAGAACACTATCTTTTATTCCTTTTAACTTTAAATCTTCTTTTGCTTCCTGAGAACCATTATCTTCAACATATATAAAAAATGTACCTAAACCTTTTAATGTTGATATATATGTCTTAGTTATTTTAGTGCCTGCTTTTAATAAAGTTGCTCCTTGGGGATCATGTATATCTTTTGCTAAAATTTCATTGCCTATAAGATTACTTAAAAAAACTAATTTCATAATTATTTACCTCACAGCGGAATTGTTATTTGAATTAAATTAAAAACAATTTTAAAATAGCTTACAATATACATTATCGTAATAAATATTCAAAACCTAAGTAAAATATGATATATATGTTTCAATAATTATGTAGGATATTTATATAATCTTAATAATGGAATAAATAGATATATTATTAATAACTACGAAGTATAATTATTATATTGACAATAATATTCGTGATTTGGTTGACTATGTTATATTGCTTTGATAAAATCATATGTGTTAAAAGATATCAAAGCTATGATGAAAGAGAGGAATTTAAATGGCTACTTTTGTTGTTATCGGTGCACAGTGGGGTGACGAAGGTAAAGGAAAGATGACAGATTATCTTGCTGAAGATGCCAATGTAGTTGTGAGATTCCAAGGTGGAAACAATGCAGGACATACTGTAGTTGTTGGTGATAAAGAGTATAAACTTCATCTAATTCCATCAGGAATCCTATATGAAGATAAATTAAACGTACTTGGAAATGGTGTTGTTATAGATCCTAAGGATATGCTTAAGGAAATAAATTACTTAAAGGAATTAGGAGTTAAAATAACAGCAAAAACGCTTTTAATAAGTGATAGAGCTCATGTCATCATGCCTTATCATAAAGCTTTAGATGGTGCTATTGAGTCTTTCAGAGGAAAGAAAAGTATTGGAACTACTGGTAAAGGAATAGGACCATGCTATACAGATAAAGCTGAAAGAACTGGAATAAGAATCTGTGATCTTATGAATCCAGAAGTTTTTAAAGAAAAATTAATGATTAATTTAGAAATAAAAAACGCACTTTTAACTAAAGTTTACAACAAAGAACCTTTTAAATTTGATGAGATATATAACGAATATTTAGATTATGCTGATAAGCTTAGAGAATTTGTATGTGATGCTTCTGTAAGAGTATATGATGAAATAAAGAATAATAAAAACATATTATTTGAAGGTGCTCAAGGAAACCTTTTAGACATAGATTATGGAACATATCCTTATGTAACATCATCAAATACTACTGCTACAGGGGTTGCAGCAGGTGTTGGAATAGGCCCAAATATGATCGAAAGTGTTGTAGGAATAGCGAAGGCTTATACCACAAGAGTTGGGGAAGGGCCATTCCCAACAGAACTTGATAATGAACTTGGTCAATATATAAGAGAAAAGGGGCATGAGTATGGAGTTACCACTGGAAGGTCTAGAAGATGTGGTTGGCTTGATGCTGTTATATTAAAACAAGCTGTTAGAGTATCTGGAGTAACTAGTTTTGCCGTAACAAAAATTGATACGTTGGCAGGTATGGAATCACTTAAGATATGTGTAGGATATAAAATTGGTGATAAAATAATAGATTATATACCAGCAAGTCTTGAAGATTTGGCTAAGTGTGAACCGATATATGAAGAATTCCAAGGTTGGGATGATTCAGTTTCAGTTGCAAGAAGTTTTGATGAGCTTCATCCTAATGCTAAAATTTATTTAAAGAGAATAGAAGAAATTACAGGTGCTAAGATTTCAATTGTCTCAGTCGGTCCAAAAAGAGATCAAACTATGAGAGTTGATACTTTATAGTAAAGCCTAAACGTAAGCTGAAGCATTTTATACCTTTTTAGTATAAAATGTGTTTACAAACATTCAAAATTAGATATAATATAATATAAAGTAAATCAAATTTTGAAAAGAGGTTGAGTAGTATGATAACTAAGGACATGACAATTGGAGAAGCTCTTAGAGTAAAACCAGAAATTGCTGAAGTTCTAATGGGTTTCGGATTTCATTGCATTGGTTGTCCATCTTCACAAATGGAAACATTAGAAGAAGGCGCTATGGTTCATGGTATTGACATAAATACGTTAATAGACGCAATAAACAAATAATATGTTACTTAAAAGCAGTTGAGAAATCTCAACTGCTTTTTATTTATACTAAGACTTTTAAAAGTTATTAGATAATAAAAAGTCTTAACAAATTGACTGAAAGAGCATATGATTTTTATGGTATAACCAAAATATAGAAAAGAGTCGCAATTTGGTGTAAAATAGTTTATATATATTACGATAAAATATTTTGAATATTTATTGCATTATTTATAAAGGTATAAAAATTAAAAAATGGTTAGGAGATGTAGCAATGGGTGGTTATGTTTATTCTAAGGATTTTTATGTAATGTATAGTGTATGTGATTTTAATAAAAGATTATTTCCTTCAGAATTAATTAACATGATAATGGAAGTATCAACTGAACAATCAGAGAAATTAGGGGTAGGGGTAGATTATTTATTACAAAATAATAAGGGGTGGATTTTGATACAATCTAACCTAGAAATAAAAAGACTACCAGAATTTAAAGAGAAAATAACCATTTTCACTGAGGCAAAAGGATTTAATAAATTTTTTGCTTATAGAGAATTTACTGTTAAAGATAGCAATGGAGATGAGATAGCAAAATACTATACTACATTTATGATATTAGATTTAAAGGAAAGAACATTTGTTAAGATCGAAAAAGATGATATAGATGTTTATGGTACATTTGATGAAACAAATGAAACTTTCAAAATGCCAAAACCAAAAAAATTAAAAGATGTTACCCATGAAAAGAAATATCATATAAGATATAGTGATATAGACACCAACGGACATGTTAATAATGTAAAATATTTAGATTGGAGCATAGATACATTACCAATCGAATTTATAAAAGATCATAGTTTAAAGACAATGAATATTAAATATGAAAAAGAGATTATGTATGGTGAAGAAATAGAAAGCGTTTGCCAGTTGATAGAAAATGAAACAAGCTATACGTCCTTACATGTAATAAAAGTAGGAGAAAAAGTAGCAGCTCAAATAGAATATCAATGGGTAAAATAATTGATTAAATAAAATTCTCTGTAAGCACTGAGAGCCCTTACGGAGAATTTTATTTTTATTTTGAAATAAAGATTGAAAAAGAGTTTTAGCTCAATATTTTTTCTAAATTATCGAAAGTTTCACTGTTGATATAAGATAAGGTTTCAATTAAGAAATTTATATTAGTTTTGGGATGCGGCAAAAGCAGCTGCAAAACCTGAGCTCCAAGCCCATTGAAGATTAAAACCTCCACAATCTCCATCTACATCAAGGATCTCTCCACAGAAAAATAAGTTCGGAACTATTAATGATTCTAGAGTTTCTCTATTTACATCCATAGTATCTATCCCGCCAGCAGTAACCTGAGCATTTGTGAAAGAATTATGATCACTAACTGTAAATGACCAGTGTTTCAAATTAGCAAAAAGCTTTTCTTTGTTTTTCCAAGACAAATCAGAACATAGAGAATGGATATTATCAATACCACAATCTTTGAGAAAGGTAGTAATAAGTTTTTTATTTAGAATACCAATAAAGCAAGTATACACACTTCTATAACTGAATAAAGCAAGCCTATTTTCGATGAAATCTATAAGCTGATCTTCAGAAAAATTAGGCATTAGGTCTAGTTCAATTTTACAGTGTTTTTTTTCTGATATAGCAAAAGATGCAATTCTACTAATCTGTAATACAGGCGGACCAGATATACCGTAGTCTGTAAATAGGATTTCACCAAATTCTTTTCGTTTAAACGCACTATCAACAAAGATATCCACAGAACCTTCAAATTTTATTCCTGAAAGAGCTTTTAAATGTGGATAACTCAATTTAAGTTGCACGATCGCTGGTTGAAGATTTGTTACTTTATGCCCTAAGGAAGTTGCTAAGGAATAGCCTATACCAATAGATCCGGTTTTTTGAAGCGTTTTTCCACCACAAGCAAGTATAACTTTTTTGGCTGTGTATATGTTACCTGATTTTGTTGATAAGTTAAAATTATTTTTAACTTTTTTGATGCTGGATATTAGAATATTGCTATAAACTGGTATATAAAGATCATCTAAAGCAAGCCTAAAAATATCCACTACCGAAGAAGCTTGAAGCGACATAGGAAATAATTTATCCCCATCAGATTCTATTATTGGTAGACCAAGGGTCGAAAAAAAGTCCAAAGTATAGTGAAGATTATATTTATTTAAAATTGAGTTAGGAAAACCTTTGTTATTACTGTGATATCTTTCAGGTGTAATATGTTTATTGCTTATATTACATCTTCCATTTCCAGTAGTCAAAATTTTTTTCCCTATTCGATCAGTACCTTCTATTATTGCTACGTCCATACCCATATTTTTAGCTGTAATAGCAGCGCAAAGGCCAGAAGCCCCACCGCCAATAATTATGATATCGTGATACAAAAAACCACCCCTTATAGCTTTATAATGGTATTTTAACCTAAATAAAGATAAGGTCAACATAATTTTGATAAATATTTATATGAACCAAGGATATAATAATATATAACTAAGGAAAAATCCTATACGAGTATTCAAAATAATGCTGTTAAGTATTACGAGTAACTAATATAAAAAAGGTAATATCTTTACTTTATGAATATTAAAATATTCGTAGTTTTTATAGTTGGAGTTCCAAAATGAATTATTATAGGAGATTATAGAATTTTAATATATAGCAAAGTTCTAGGTTAAGTTAATATACTATATCTCAAAACAAGGGGATGAATACAGATGAATATACAAGAAGATTTAGACGTATTTTTTTATTATAAGAATTGGGCTGTTGTTGGAGATGTTTTAAATCCTAATAAGTATGCAAATAAGATATATGAAAGGTTTAAAGCTAGAGGGTATACTGTTTTTGGTGTTAATCCAAGAGATACTAAAGGGACTATATATAATAATTTATCAAGTATAGATGACAAAATAGAAGTAATAGATTTATGTATAAATTCGATTCAGGGATTAGAAATCATTAAGGAAGCTAAGTTATTAGGAATAAATAAAGTGTTAATACAACCAGGAGCGGCTAGTGGTGATATATTGGAATTTTGTAGGAACAATGGTATCATAGCAATAGAGGGGTGTGCACTTGTATATTTCTCAAATAGCGCAACTTTAAGGGTTTGATTCACTATTTTAAATTTATATGTAACGGCAATTTGAAACACTTATGATTTAGAAAGCGGGGGAGATTTTATGTTTACGATTTATGCAGTATCAGATTCCATTGGAGAAACAGCTGAGCAAGTAGCTAAGGCAACGGCATGTCAATTTAAGGAGGAAGTAGATGTAATAAGAGTTCCTTATCTTAAAAAGGTTGAAGATCTAAAAGATTTTTTTAACAAAATTCAGGATAAAGATAAATGTCTTATAATATCTACAATTGTACAAGTTGATGTAAGTGAATTTCTTATACAACGGTGTTCTGAAATGGGAATAAAAATAACAAATATTTTAGGACCGTCTATAAGTATGATTTCAAGGGCTTTAAATATGATGCCGGAATATACTCCAGGTGCAGTATGGCAAATGGATGAAGAATATAATAAAAGAATTGAGGCTATGGAATTTGCCATGAAATATGATGATTCTAGAGATGATTCTGGAATAAAGTTTGCAGATGTCGTTCTTGTAGGTTTATCTAGAACATCAAAGACGCCTTTATGTATGTACCTTGCTAATAAGGGGATAAAAGCTTTAAATGTACCACTTATGCCAGAAGTCCCTATACCACAAGAGTTATTTGAAATTGATAAAAAGAAGATAATAGGGTTAACCATAGATCCGCTCCATCTTATTGATATAAGAAAGCATAGGTTAGATAAGTTTGCAAATTTATCTGCAGATGTAAAATATGCTAATGCAGAAAGAATATTAGAGGAGTTTGATTTCTCAGATAAGGTTATGAGAAAGGTAGGGTGTAAAGTAATCGACGTTACTACTAGAGCAATTGAAGATACAGCTTTAATTATTATGGAAACCTTAGGTTATAAAAAATAAAAATAGTTGAAGAAAACTGCTAGAAAACTTCAGTTTTCTTCATTTTTTTCGAGTAAAAAACTAATATTAAAAAAAATAAAAAAATTTTTGAAAAACATGTTGACACTTAATGAATCCTCGTGTAATATATTAAATGTGCTCAGCGACGAGTACAAAATAAAAAATAAATTCTCCATGGGAGAAAAAAGAACTTATTACATCGCTAAGTCTGGATGTGTATTACGGCCCCTTGGTCAAGCGGTTAAGACACCACCCTTTCACGGTGGTAACAGGAGTTCGATTCTCCTAGGGGTCACCATTATGGGAGCATAGCTCAGCCGGGAGAGCATCTGCCTTACAAGCAGAGGGTCACAGGTTCGATCCCTGTTGTTCCCACCATATATGGCTCAGTAGCTCAGTTGGTTAGAGTGCCAGCCTGTCACGCTGGAAGTCGAGGGTTCGAGCCCCTTCTGAGTCGCCATTTTCATAATGATGAAAATGTGAAAAATTTAATAAAAGAATAAATGGTTACAATAAGGCCCCTTGGTCAAGCGGTCAAGACACCACCCTTTCACGGTGGTAACAGGAGTTCGATTCTCCTAGGGGTCACCATTATGGGAGCATAGCTCAGCCGGGAGAGCATCTGCCTTACAAGCAGAGGGTCACAGGTTCGATCCCTGTTGTTCCCACCATATATGGCTCAGTAGCTCAGTTGGTTAGAGTGCCAGCCTGTCACGCTGGAAGTCGAGGGTTCGAGCCCCTTCTGAGTCGCCATTTATTTTTGCTGGCATGGCTCAATTGGTAGAGCAGCTGACTTGTAATCAGCAGGTTACGGGTTCAAGTCCTGTTGCCAGCACCAAAACCTTGAATATGTTTCAAGGTTTTTTTATTGTGTAAAAACTTAATTTTCTCATAAATAATTTCAATAGTAATTTTTTAGTTAGTAATAGAGTGTTTGTTTCTTTAAGCAATAGTACAAATGTAGATTAATATAATTAGAACAAAAGACATCTCCAAATGAGATGTCTTTTAACCTATAATTGACCTATAAAATATATTTTATAATGGCTCTATAGTATATAGTTGGTTTTTCACGTATAAGTATTGCTATGGCTTTTTTTTCATCATTATGCTTCAAAGAAAATGTTCTGAATCTTATATCTTCAGTAACACCTATCTCTTCTTCTATATTGTCAATTTGATTTTTATCAGTTTGTACTATATATGTTAATCCATTATACTTAATCTCAATTGGTATACAAGGCAAATGAATTATTTCGTTGGGCGGATAATCTAATTGTATGCTATTAAGTTGCCGTGGACAATCAGTTAAGGTTAATAGTAATAAATAAAAGAAAAATAGAACAGTAATCTTCTTTTTCACTTGTAGACCTCTCATATATGACAAAGTTATATAGGTTCTGGCAATTAAAAGTTAATTTATTCTACCAAGGTTTTTTGCTATTCTTAAATCTTCTCCATAGAATTTAAATATATTAAAGTTCCCTAAAAGTCTAGATGAAATTCTTTCTGTATAATTTTTCAATATATCTTCAGGAGAAAGATTTGTTGATATAAGCATTTTATTTCTTTTTAATAATTTTTTATTTAATAAATTAAATAATTCGGAACGAGAGAAATCTGTTTTCTGCTCTGTTCCTAGGTCATCTATTATAAGTAAATCACATTCAATAAGTAGTTTTTCTAAATCTTTATTTCCCTCTATTACTATTTCTCTTAAGTTTTTAATAAGCTCATCAGCTGTCCTATATACAACTAGAAATCCGCAATCTAAAAGTTCTTTTGCTATACAATTTGACATGAAAGTTTTTCCTGTTCCGCTATCCCCATAAAATAAAAGATTTTCATTACTATTTTTAAAGTTCTTTACATAAGAAGAACAAGAAGTCCAAATTTTTTCAATGTTCTTTCTGGGAGATACGGGAACATTATCACTTTTATGATTTGAAAAAAGATTTATGTTAAAGTTATCGAAGTTATTTTCACGTAGTATATCTTTTAATTGAGAGTTTTTATAGTAAACGTGGACCATGTATTTTTTATAGCAAGAACAACGAATATTATTATTTATATATCCTGTATCTTTGCAGTTATTACAAGTATACTGGGGTTCTAAGTAGTTTATAGGGTAACCTTTAGAGGTAAGTAATTCAGCTTCTTTTATTCTTAAGTCTGTAATTTTTTCTCTTATATCTTTTAGTGACTTTTCAACATTACCTTCATTTTTTAATGCGGTCATTGCTAATGATATAGAAGCTTTAGAAATTTCTTTCTCTATTTCGAATACTTCAGGAATAACCCTTTTAATTTCTTCCTTTCGGGATCTAAGTGCTTTTGTCTCATTATCCCGAAGAGTAGAATATATTTTTGAAATTTCACTTTCATAACCCTTAAACATTATTTATCCCACCCTAGTAATTTTTTTTCAAGTTCGTCAAAGTCATAGGTTCGCTGACTATAATCGCCAAAGGAACCTTGAGATCTAGTGTTTGTAGCGCGCTTTGAGTTTTTTGAAAAACTCTTTTTATCTTTGGCATCTATGTCGGCTAATGTTTTAAGATTGTCATTATTCCAACTTGTAAGTATGCCATCAATATATTTAAAATCTGCTTTGTTTATTCTTTCAAAGCAAATATCACAAGCTCTATAAATGACATCTAGAGGCATTTCATAAGAGGTCAACCATTTTTCTAGAAGTGCTTCTTGGGGTTTCATTATATCAGCATCTTTGATTCCTAAATAAGTCAAAATTTTTCGTATTCCAAGCCACTTATCTTCTCTTTGCTTTATGAAACTTTGAACATCATCAATAGTCTTTATACCAGTTTCCATCCAAGATATTGCGATTTTCTCTATATATCTATAATCTACTTTACCCTTATTAACGCAATAATTTATGAGAAGAAGAATCATTTCAGGAGTAAAGTTAAAATCTTTTTGCCAACTTAGATAAATTTCCATCTCTTTTGGTGATAATGGCCTTGCAAGAAGTTTCTGTATTTCTTCGAGCATCCCTTTGCTTGAGTTATTATTAAGCTCATTTAGTAAGTTAATAGAGTTACTCATGCTTGCTTTTGTATTTTGATTTTCAAGATCTACAAATTCTATATTGTAGTTTCCGTTATTATCTACAGGAATTAAGTTTATTGCACCTACTTCATTCCAATAGTGCCATGCATTTATCACGTCTGATTCTAAAAGTTTTAGATTAGAGGCAAGCGTTGCAGAATTAATACCTAATTCACCGCCAAGACAATATTTAAGTCCAAGAATATAGACCTTTACAAATTCACCTCGAGCATTAGCCATGTATTTATCTATAAAAGTATTGCTTATTGGTGTAAAGTTTGAAGTAGTATTTTTAAAAATAAACGTACTCATATATCCATCTCCTTTCTAAAGAGTTTCATGGTGAGACTTAGTTTTGCAATATTTCTGTAGTAAAGGCTTTATTAAACCCTTGAATTGTAAGTAGCATTCAAGGGCAAGTTTTGTATATTAATTTAAGTATATCAAAGTATAAACTTTATAACAAATACACTAGATAATTAATATAGCACAATAATTTGCAGATATAAATAGAAGTTTTAGTTTTTAAAAATTTATTAATGAACATCATGGATATAAGTTCTATTAATTATGGTAAAAATAAAGAAGTTAAGTTTATTCACTTAAATGAGTAAGAATGTTACAATTACATAAAAGACTAGTTGTTTAATTATAAACAATATTTTGTATATAAGTTGCGGTAATGTTTCTACATTAAATATATATAGTGTTTATGAAATCAATGTAGATTTTTAATTGGGACATATGTAATTTAAATAATTAAGCTATTAAAGGAGTGATAAAAATGAAAGCAGAAATCTTATGCGTTGGAACAGAATTGTTATTAGGAGATATAGTAAATACTAATGCACAATATTTATCACAAGAGTTAGCCGCCCTTGGAGTTAATGTATATCATCAAAGTGTTGTTGGTGATAACCCTGGTAGAGTTAAGGAAGTTTTGGATAATGCATACAAAAGTGTAGATTTAGTTATAACTACTGGAGGCCTTGGGCCTACTAAGGATGACCTTACAAAAGAAGTAATCGCAGAATACTTTAATAAGGAGCTTAAATTTAATGAAGAAGCTCTTAAGAATATTGAAGATATTTTTAAAAGGATAGGTAGAGAAGTAACTGAAAGTAATAAAAAGCAAGCATATATACCTGAAGGAGCAATAATTCTTCATAATCAATGTGGTACAGCACCTGGATGCATAATAGAGGATGAAGGAAAGGTGCTTATAATGCTTCCAGGACCGCCAAGGGAAATGAAAGCTATGTTTAAGCAAGCTAAGGATATGTACTTAAATAAAAAATCCGACAAGACACTTATTTCAAAGGTTTTAAGGGTATACGGGTTACCAGAAGCTCAAGCTGCAGACACTTTAGATGAATTACTGGATAATTCTAATCCTACTGTAGCACCATATGCCAAGGAACATGAAATTACTTTTAGAGTTACTGCTAGTGCGAATAATGAAGAGGAAGCGATAAAAATTATGCAGCCTATTATAGATACTATTAAAGATAGGCTAGGGCAGTTTGTATATGGGGAAGATGAGGATACTTTAGAATCAGTTGTAGCTAAAATTCTAGTGGAGAGAAACCTAACTCTAGCAACAGCTGAATCTTGTACAGGAGGATTACTTGCTGGAACATTTATAAACTATCCAGGAATATCAAAGGTATTTAAAGAAGGGTTTATTACATATAGCAATGAAGCTAAGGAAGAAACTTTAGGTGTTAACAAGGAGTTATTGGAGAAATATGGTGCTGTTAGCGAAGAAGTTGCAAGGGAAATGGCTAAAAAAGTCGCAGAGAAGGCTGGAGTAAATATAGGTTTATCAACTACTGGAATCGCAGGACCAGATGGGGGAACTGATGAAAAGCCCGTAGGACTTGTTTACATTGGATGCTGCATAAATGGTGAAGTTAAGGTTAAGAAGCTTAATTTAAATGGTGATAGGCAAAAGGTAAGAAATAGAACAGTATTAGAAGTTATTAATTTACTTAGGTGCAATCTTATAAAATAAGAGTAGATTAAGGGTAATTGAAGAGTTTTATACTATTTGATTACTCTTAATTTTGCGCAAAAAAGAATTTTCGTCTATAATAAAAGCTATCGAGTAAAAATAATTAGTGAACAGGTGAAAAATATGAGCAAGGTGATAATCGCAGAGAAACCATCTGTGGCAAAAAATATAGCAGAAGCTTTAAAAAGCAATATAAGAAAAGATGGTTATTTAGAAGGTAACGGCTATTATATAACTTGGGCATTTGGTCATCTTCTTCAATTATACGATGCTAAAGATTACGACGAGAAAATGGCTAAGTGGAAGATGGATAACTTTCCGTTTATACCAAAAGCGTTTAAGTATAAAGTAAAGAATGATTCTAAGAAAAAGGATAAACCTGACGCAGGAGCAAAAAAGCAATTAAAGATTATCGAAGAGCTTATAAACAGAAATGATGTAGATATGGTCATTTCTGCCTGTGACTATGATAGAGAGGGACAAATCATTGGTGATATAATAACAGGCTACTTGAAGGTGAAGAAGCCTGTTTATAGACTCCTCCAAAATGAATGGACAGCAGATGAAGTTATAAAGGGAATGGAGAAAATAAAGCCAAACACTGAGATGAAATCTTTGAGAGATGCTGGTATAAGTAGGCAGTGGGCAGATTGGACTATTGGAATAAACTTAACTTCTGTTGCAACATTAAAATATCAAAGAGGAAAAGGTAATCCATTAAATATAGGAAGGGTTTTACTTCCTACTTTGAAGATTATTTATGATAGAGATAAAGAGATAGCAAATTTTGTTCCAGACAATTACTTCAAGTTAAATGCTACTTTCAAAACCTCAGATAATATAGAATATGAAGGCGCTTATATTGAAAAAGAACAGGAAAAAGAGCAAGAGAAGTTCAAGGAACGAGAAAAACTAGACGAGATAAGTAAGAAAATGAAAGGTTGCACAGGTGTAATTGTAGATAAACAAACAGAAAAAAAGAAGGAATATCCTCCATATCTATTTAATTTGTCAAACTTACAAGGTTATATAACTAGTAAATATAAAGGGTGGACTTCTGATAAAGTTCTAAAAGTTGCTCAGGGATTGTATGAGAAAAAGTACATAACATATCCAAGAACTGCTTCAGTGGTATTAGAAGAAAGTCTTGCGGATAGAGCAGCTAAGGTACTAAACACATTAAAAAAATCATTACCTTTTCAAGAAGAAGTAAAATTCATCAAGAATAAGAGAATATTTGATAATTCTAAGGTTGAGAGCCATAGCGCAATAATACCTACATATTTAGAGCCTAAGACTTTAAGCGGTGATGAAGAAAAGGTTTATAGTGCGATAAAAAATAGATTTATAGCGCAGTTCATGCCTATAGCAGAAAGTGAAGAAACAAAGATTTTTACGAGAATAAAAAACTTTGATTTGGACGGAATTTTTATATCAAAGGGTAAGGTGCAAATAGTAGAGGGATGGAAAAAGGTAGAGAAAATAGAATCTAAAGATACTATACTTCCTTTTGTAAATATCAATGATGAAGTAGATACTATTAAGACAAAGGTTTCGGCACATTCAACTAAACCACCTAAAAGACATACGGAAAAGACACTTCTTAGGGTTATGGAGACTTGTGGTAAAAAATTTGATGAAGAACAAAGTGATCAAATGATGGACGCAATTTTGAGTGGATTTAGTATAGGAACTCCAGCTACAAGAGCTGAAACTATAAAGAAGCTTAAGGATATTGGGTATATATACACTGAAGGAAAAAATCTTATATGTAGTGAATTAGGAGTAAAGTTAGTAGAAACTTTTCCTATACAGGAACTCTTTGACCTTGAATATACAGGTCGATTAGAGAAAACTTTAGCAGATATGGAAAAGGGAAAAGTAGAAAAGGAAGACTTCTTGAAGTTGATATTTGACTTTACTACTAATGCTATTAATCAGATTAAAGGTGATAAAGAAAACGTGATTAACCAATATGAAGGGGAATTAGTCAAAGGTGAATCTCTAGGGAAGTGCCCATGTTGTGGTAATGATGTAATTGAAGGAAAAATTGGGTTTGGGTGCAGTAATTGGCGAAGTGGATGTAAATATGTAGTTTGGAAAGAAGATAAATTTTTAATGTCTATGGGAAAGAAAATAACTAAGGATATGGTGATGTCTTTGCTTGCAGATGGTAAAGTTGCTATAAAAGGACTTAAAAGTAGGAAAGGCAATATCTTTGATGCAAGCTTATCCTATGAAAAAAATAAAGATAATGATTATTTTAGCTGGAAGATGGAATTTTTAAATAGTCAGGAGTCGAAGAATAGGACATAAGCCTCATTATTTGAAAGAAAAAGCTGTAAAGTTAAAATTTGTTCCATTATGTTAATTTATATATTATAATTACTATAGCGTATAATTAATATAAGTAGGAGATGATCACTAGTGACAAAAAAGAGCAAAAACACAACGCTCGCATTGTTTAATGTAATTATTTTTTTAGTTGGAGTTATTTTATTTACTGTAGCATTATTAGGTTTAGGTATAGACACAATAGTGAGAGTATATATGAATCTTATCGGGGAGATTCTATTTATAATATTTTTTAGTATTGCAGGATTTTCAAATCTTAAGAAAAGAAGATACTTTGAAGGTGTAGTATTGTCTATGGGAGCAATAGTAGTTTTGTTTCTAGCAATATTAACAATAATCAACATAATATAACCTAAAGAATAAGCCAGTCCTTATTGGATTGGCTTATTCTTTTAGATTTGATGATAACAATTCGACATTTATAATGCCATGACCTTGGTTATCACCTAATGTATCAATGCGGCGAGATGATAAAATAAGAAGACTATATATATCTTCAGTTGTTAATGTTGGTTTAATTTCATAGATTATCGAACATAATGCAGAAAGATAGGCACAGGATATGGATGTACCAGTAAAGTTTACATAAGGCTTGTCAAGTTTATGAGGATATTGTTTAAGTCCATTTTTTATAGATACATAATTCTTATCAGTATTAAGAGAAGTAATTTCTACACAAGCAGCTAAGAAATCTGGTTTTTTGCTAAACTTTCCATCACCTAAGGAGGAGTATTCATAGTTAGTATATCCTAATGATGAACTTATACCGCCTACAGTGATGCAATTTGATAGTGTAGCTATTCCTCTTATAGAGTCTTGTTGATTTCGGTTATTTCCAGATGGGACTATAACTATAATATTTTTTGATTTGCATAAATTAAAGATGTTATAAAAGTAAGAATTTATATGTTTATCATAGGTTAAAGTTTCAAAAGGAAGGCATAATATTTTTATATTTTCCTCTTCAGCAGAGGAAATGATAGTATCAATAGCAAAGAGTATATCAGAAATATATCCTCTGCCCATGGCATCAAAAGCTTTAACCATGAATATATTTGAGGAAGAGGCTATGCCTTTATACATATTTTTAGAATCCTTGCCGTCACCACAGATTACACCACTTATAAAAGTACCATGTCCATTATCATCGTAGGGGTATGGGACATCATTAATTAGATCATAAAATTTTCTTAATTTATTTATAGGGCGAGTTAGACAAGGATGAGGGAAAACACCGCTATCTACAATGCCTATAGTAATACCCTTCCCACTACCAGGTAAGCTAAATTTGTAGGAGACGTTATTTGCTGAATGAATTCCAACACCACACAAGAGTGCAGTATCATCTAAGGTAATATAATCAATGGCTGGAAGTTCACATAATCTATCAATGATAGCACTAGATACCTTAGCACTTATTATATTTAAAGAAGATATTGTTTTTAATACAATTCCCTTAGATGAAGATATTTTTTTTATTATTGTATCGATAGAAGATTTTGCTTCAATAATTATCCGATATTCCTTAAGCGGATTATCTTCTATAAAATCTTTCAATACCGGAGAAAGTTTTCTTCTTTTAATCATAGAAGACTCCTTAGAAGTATTTCATTAATAGTATATTTAATAATAAAGAGATATGTGAATTGTAAATTTCTAATTTAAAATTTTAAAAATTTAAAGACAACTATACCTACAAGCATAATCGATATGCCTACTAACTCATTAGCGCTTATAATAACCTTTTTAGTATCAAAAAGACCCAAGGCATCTATTAATGAAGCAGAAAGAAGTTGTGCTATTAATATTGAGGAAATTGCAACTGTAGGAGAAAGGTTTTTAATACTTAGAATAACAGTGTAAGTTATTAAAACGCCTATTAGACCTCCTGTTAAATATAATTTGTTAATAAGCTTTAAGTCTCCAAATTTCCCTTGTTCATTGTATCCAAAAATGAAAAGTGCGATTAATGAAAAGATAAATGCTGTGCCTTGAACGAAAACAGTTGTTTTAAAGGAGCCTATTTTGTCACTAAGTCTGGTGTTAAATACCCCCTGCAAGCTCATAGCGACACCAGCAATGACAGCAAAAAGAAAACCACTCATCTAGATACACCTCCAAAGAGTAGTGTAACCAGATGTGTGGCTTTTTATTTATAAAAGTTATTCAGCAAGTGCATAATCAGTTTTTAATCTAGTCATTGAAGTATTGAAACCTGTTAATACTTCATCTAATGAAAATCCAATAGTGATTCCTAAAGCAAAAAAATCCTCAAGAAGAGTGATATAATGATCTCTTCCAGTGTAGAGTACTAAATCATTTATATCTATATAGAGAGATATAAATTGATCAGCGATCTTTTGAGTACTAGGATGTATATTTATTTCGATGTCCTCATAAGATTTATCAAGCCCGATACTAAGAAGGTAATTTAATGCTGTAATATAATCCTCTAAGATTTGTGATTTATCACAGTTAGTTGAGGATTTCCATATATCACAACAGTTAGTTCTTGAAGCTAAGTTTCCTATAGAAATCTGTAAACCTATCATTTTTTTTAACGTCAAAGAATTATTTTCTATTGATTTATTCTTGAGAGTTAAAGAATCTACATCTTTTTGCATTTCGAACAACTTCATTAGTTGCATAATATTGAGCCGCCTTTCACATCATTGTTAAATCTTTGCTAAATATATTGTATACAATTTAGTAAAAGATTGAAAGAGTCCAAAAACGATTACATAAAAATAAAATATTTTGCTTTGGATATTCAGTGAATTTTTGTTAACAATCTCTAAGAGAAAATGTCTGTACTACTGTTTTCTTTTTGTTATTTATTGATTTCCATAATTCAAATCTATCTATTTTTGCTAAGGTATACGGTGTAAGAGTTTTAATTTTATCGATGGTAGCAGTATATTCTTTTGAATTTTGAGTTTTAGAAGCTAAGTTATTATTTGCTAGAGGTACATGAAGATTCCACTGGTCTTCTATTTCTTTAACATTAAAGCCTGAAAGTTTTAATGTGGAATTAATGTTCCTAGCTATACGAATTATATAGCCTTTATTCTCAATTTTAAAATTAAAGTTTTTATTGTTTTGATCTATATAAGAAAGACCATTGAGTTCAACTTTAAATTTTTTATAAGGTCTTAGAATTTTTTCGACTATCTCCTCAAACTTATCTAAATCAGGATCTACTATAACATCAAGTATTATATGAGGTTTTGGAAGTGTATTGTTGTTAGACAGCTTATACTTTCTATTAATACTTTTTTGGAGCCCCTCAACATACTCATAAGAATTATCATCAAACATTGCTACTAAATAGTATTTCATTTTTCATAATCCCCCGAAATTTACTGATAAGCTAATTATAACATAGATAATCAGAAATGCACAAAAGCATAAAAAAATATCCATTAAATACCTGAGATATTATAGAATGCTATAGATGTATTTCTTCATAAAATAAATTATGTGTTAATTTTAAAGCTTTTTTAACCAATATATATTTAAAGTGGTGTAATTAAATTATCGAATAGTGAATAAAAACTTTAGGACAAAGATGTCGAAAACATTTACATAATAACCACTATATGGTAGAATAAGCAAGAATACCAATACCTAAAAGTTATATTTATGACAAAGTACCAAGTAAATTAATAAAATATGAAGAATTTCAAAGAAGGAACGTAAAAGTTAACAGAAATCAATATGATTAATGCAAGGGGGCAAGTGTTATCTTAAAATGCTGGGTAAATCTTATAGAGTGCGTTTTAGGATATAAAACATGAAGAAGATAAATACCATCTCGGTAATAATATTAATGCTTATAATGTTACTTTATAGTGTTAGTATTATTATTTCATGTAGTAAACCAGATAAACTTAAAGGAGATATAGAATATAACGAATTAGAGAAACTTGAGATAATTGATGAGGCTGAGGATAGTATTATTACTATTATAGATAAAGATAAACTGAAAAAAATTAACGAATATATATCAAACTTTGAATTTGACATACCACCAAATACTTATACAAAAACTTGGACGTATATCTTGATACTGTATAGACACAATGGGAGTGAGTTGGTAATAACTTTTAGAGGGGATAACCTTTGTGTAATAAATAAAAGATTATATAGCATATCCAATTATCAAGATGGGTTCATAAAGTCTTTCTATGATTAAAAATAAGGTAACTAAACTATAGTTTTAAACAATAATGTAGATATATATAACCTTACAAAAATTATAAATCTCAAAAATTAATTCCTTAATAACAGAACAATAAGGTATATCTTGAAAAACCCAGTTTTCTTTTTATAACTTTAGTGTTAAAATAGTATAAGATTATTATGGATATAATGGACTTCTCATGCAAAGTATTTTTAATAATTCATGGCACTGAGATAAAAAAAGGCCTAAAAATTAAAAATTCCATAGTAAAAATTTAAAAAAAGAGTATAATGGAATGTGCGATATTGGTAATAAATGGGAAATAGCTTTGTTTAAATATAGTAATTAAGGATGGATTAAGGATGGAGAGACTTGTAGTAACTGGGGGTAACCCATTGCGTGGAGCAGTTGATATTACTGGAGCTAAGAATGCTGCTGTTGCAATATTACCAGCTGCATTGATGGCAAGCAAAAATGTATGTGTTATAGATAATGTACCTGATATTGAAGATATAAGTTGTATGGAAACAATAATGAAAAGTATAGGTGCCAAGGTTGAACGAAAAGGAAATGCTTTTCATGTTGATAGTACAGAGCTTACCACAACAGAAGCTCTTATTGAAGAAATGAGGAAGATGAGAGGTTCTTATTATCTTATAGGAGCGTTACTAGGAAGATTTAAAAAAGTAAAAGTTGAGCTTCCAGGTGGTTGTCACATAGGAGTTAGACCTATAGATCAACACATTAAAGGATTTGAAGCATTAGGTGCAAAGGTAGATATAAAACATGGTATTGCAGAGGTTACTGCAGATAGGTTAATCGGAGCTAATATATATTTAGATGTTGTAAGTGTTGGAGCGACTATAAATGTAATGTTAGCAGCTGCTCTTGCGGAAGGAGAAACTACTCTTGAGAATGCAGCAAAGGAACCTCATGTAGTAGATGTTGCTAACTTTTTAAATTCTATGGGTGCAAAAATTAAAGGTGCTGGAACAGATGTGATAAAAATTCTAGGTGTTAAAGAATTAAGCGGATGTGATTATAGTGTTATTCCAGATCAAATAGAAGCTGGAACTTTTATGATTGCAGCTGCTGCTTGTGGTGGAGAAGTTACACTAAACAATGTAATTCCTAAACATTTAGAATCTATCACTGCTAAACTTATAGAAATGGGCGTTGAAGTTGAAGAAAATGATGATTCTGTAACAGTAAGAACAAATGGAAACTTAAAAGGGGTTAATGTAAAAACTCTTCCTTATCCAGGATTTCCGACAGATGTTCAGCAGCCAATGACTACACTTTTATCCGTTGCAAAAGGGAGAAGCGTCGTTCACGAAAGTATATGGGAGAGCCGATTTAAATTCATAGATGAATTAAAGAAAATGGGCGCAAACATTAAAGTAGAAGGAAGAGTTGCAATCGTTGATGGGGTAGAAAGGTTAACTGGTGCTACTGTAGTTGCAAATGACCTTAGGGCAGGTGCTGCTATGATTATTGCTGGACTTATGGCTGAAGGCGAAACTATAGTTACTGATATTGGGCACATAGACAGAGGTTATCCAAATATTGAGAATAAATTCAATAAACTTGGTGGTAACATAAGAAGAATTTCAGTAGGTGAGTAAATGAAGTTTTGTTCATTATATAGTGGTAGTAGTGGTAACAGTATTTTTATAGGAAATGAACACGGAAAAATATTAGTTGATGCAGGACTTTCAGGGAAATATATAGAGAAGGCTTTAATAGATATAGAGGAAAATCCTCGAGACATTGCAGGTATATTTATAACTCATGAACATACAGACCATATTAAAGGTGTTGGAGTATTATCAAGGAAATATAACATACCTATATTTGCTAATGAATTGACATGGGGAAAGCTTGAAAGTTCTTTAGGGAAGCTAAAGGATGAAAACAAAGTCATAATTGATAAGCAAAAAGAAATCAAGGATTTACTTATAACTAGATTTGATACACCTCATGATGCAGTAGCATCTTCAGGCTTTACAGTACAAAGTGGAAATAAAAAAGTAGCTATAGTAACTGATATAGGACATTTTTCTTCGGAAATTAAGAATACTATAAAGGATAGCGATATTGTACTTATAGAAAGCAATCATGATGTTGAGATGGTTAAGTTTGGACCATATCCTTATATGCTTAAGAAAAGAATATTAAGTAATGTAGGACATTTATCAAATGATGATTGTGGAAGAGCCATATTAGATATAATGGATCATAAACAAAAGCATATAATACTCGGCCATTTGAGTAACAATAATAATTATCCAGATCTAGCATATGAAACAGTTAAAAATATTTTAATTGATGAAAATGTTGATGTGAATAAGGATATATTTCTTACACTAGCAAAACGAGATATGCCGAGTAACTATATAGATATATAAAGGGGTATATGATTATGAGGTTTGTTAGGGTAGTTGGGATATTAGTGATTACTGCGGCGATTAGCTTTACAGGTTGCGCAAAAAAAGATGTAAATCAAAAGCAATCAGAGCAAATAAAAAAGTCTACTATTGCAGAAGCAGAAGAGTCACAAACTAGTGTAATCGAAATAGATGCATATTTTGATAGTACTAGTAGTGAAGGTTCACCAAGCATATCTAAAGAAACTAGATATATAAAAGAGGATGAGCTTTTAGCGAGGGCAATTTTAGAAGAGTTAATTAAAGGTGCAGATTTAACAGGTAATCTAAAAGGGATACTTTCTAAAGATACAAAAATAATAAGTGTATCTATTAAAGATGGTATTGCTTATGTTAGTTTCGACTTTAATAGTAATTCAGAAAATATAATAAAAGATAAGAATAAAGAAGCAGTAATAGTTAAAGCCATAGTACAATCATTAATGCAAATAAAGAGCATTAATAGTGTTAAAATTTTAATTCCCGCTACAAACCAAACTACCTTTGGTGGAACTGTAGATATAACAAAACCATTAACACCAACAGATATTCAGACAGTTACAATAAAATAGTGGAATTCTAAAATTAGAATTATCTTATAAACAAATATTAAGAGAAATAAAGGAGAATTGATTAAAATGGCTTTATACAAACAATGGACAGACATGGTGATAGACTATGTTAAGCAAAAAGGCGAAGCAGCTTTCTGGGATGAATATAGTAAAATAGAAACTAAGATCTACTCAAAGCTTCTAGCACAACATAAAAAAGAGATAAAAGGTTCAGTTGAAGAATTAGCAAAAGAATATGAAGTTGATAATATTTTCTTCATGGGTTTTGTTGATGGAATAAATGAAAGTTTAGTTGCTCCACTAGAATTAGAAGAAGTTGAAGTTGATACAGAAATTGTTTTAGAAGTAGATTATGAAAAATTATTTTTCAATATGTTAGATGCTAAGGCTCAGTATTTATTTACTCTTCCACAATGGGATGGTATTTTCTCAGAAGAAAAGAGAAAAGAAATACATGAAACTTGGAAGAAATCAAAAACTATCGTTAATGAAAATAAAGTTGGTAGAAATGACCAATGCCCATGCGGTAGTGGCAAAAAATATAAGAAATGTTGCGGTAAAACTGCATAAAATAGATAAGAAAAATTTAAAAGCATCAATACTGTATATAGTTATAGTATTGATGCTTTTTCTATTATATAGATTATACTATTGAATTTATGTCATAGATCTATAAAAATATTGATAATATAAATTATGAGGATTCTTTGCTGGAGCCTATATATTTATATTTTAGAAGAGGTTGAAATTGTAGAGTTTATATATTATAGTTAATGAAAAACTTATTATGAAAAGACAAAGGGGTGATAATAATGAATAGATTAGATAAGATAAAGAAGATTCCCAAGGTAGAACTTCATTGTCATTTAGATGGGAGCATTAGAGTCGAAACAATGTTTGAGTTGTGTAAAGATCAAGGTTTGATATCTAAGAACATATCAATTAAAGAATTTGCAACTATGGTTCAGCTTATTGAACCATGTAATTCCCTGAAGAAGTATTTAGAGAAGTTTTCTTATGCTATAGAAGTTTTACAGAGTAAAGAGAATATAAAAAGAATTGCCTTTGAGCTTATTGAAGATGCTAGTATAGATGGAGTTATGTATATAGAAATTAGATTTGCACCTCTTAATCACACAGCGAGAGATCTTACGGAAGATGAAATTATTGAGGCTGTCATTACTGGTGCTGAAGAAGGAAAGCAAAAGTATAATGTAAGTTATGGTATTATCTTGTGCGCTATGAGACATGAAGGGATAGAACGTTCTAGGAAAGTAATAGAATTAGCAGCTAAGCATAAAAGTTTTGGTGTTGTTGGTGTGGACTTAGCTGGAAATGAACAAGACTATGGTCCAGAGTTATTTATTGATGCTTTTGTAGAAGCTGAGAAGAAAGGACTACATATAACTGTTCATGCAGGAGAAACGGGGAATGAAGAAAATATTGTAAAGTCTGTTAAGTTGTTAAAGGCAAGGAGAATCGGACATGGAATTCATGCATATAAAAATCCAGAAGTTATAAAGTTTCTTATAGATAATCAGATACCACTGGAAATGTGCCCTACTAGTAATGTGGATACTAATGCAGTAGATAATTATAAGAGCCATCCTATATTAGATTATCTAAGGAAGGGGATAAAGGTAACGTTAAGCACGGATAACAGAACAGTATCAAGAGTGACATTATCAGAAGAATATAACATGTTGATGGAACAGTTGAATCTTAACGCAAATGAGATGCAAAAACTAATAGAGAACGGTATTGATGTTGCATTTTGCAGTGAAGAACTAAAAAAACAATTAAGAGAGCAAGTATTTAAAGCTAAGAACATTATGTCAGAGCTTAATTAGTTTATGCATAGATAAATTTATGGTATATTTGTAATGAACATATGGAAAAAAGCTTTTTAAAGTATTCTCTGGTGGAGTTATTTACAGGGGTGATTTTTAATAATAACTCTTTAGTAACTAGAAGTTATATTAAATGTAATATTGGGGTGGAATGATGGAAAATAGAGTTGAAAAAGTTATAAAAAATCTTAAAAAAAATAACATGAACGGATATTTAGTTAAAGATGAAAAAGAACTTATAGATAAGATAGAAGAAATAGTAGCTGATGGAGCAACTGTATCTGTAGGTGGTTCTATGACTTTGTTTGAAACAGGGATAATAGATTACTTACGTCAAGGTCGATATAAGTTTTTAGATAGATATAAGGATGGATTATCAAGAGAAGAAGTAGGGAAAATTTATAGAGAAGCTTTTTTCGCAGATGCTTACTTTACAAGTACCAATGCTATCACAGAAGAAGGTCAACTTTACAATGTAGATGGAAATGGAAATAGAGTCGCAGCTATGATATTTGGACCTAAAAAAGTGATAGTGATAACAGGCACAAATAAGATAGTTGCAGATATGGATGAAGCGATAAAAAGAGTCCGAGAAGTAGCAGCTCCATTAAACTCAAAAAGATTGGACCGAATGACACCATGTGTAAAGACTGAAAAATGCATGAGTTGTAGTTCAAAGGATAGGATATGTAATGATTATACAGTAATAGGGAGACAAGGAGATAATCAAAGACTTCATGTTATTTTCCTAGATAAAAAGCTAGGATATTAGTATAAAGAAGTAATTATTAGAAACTTATTATATATGTTTCAATAAATATGAGGCTATGGACATATTGTCATTTTTCAATATGTCCATAGTCTTTTCCTGTATCTTCAACAATAGAGTTTATATAATTAGTAGTTGTGATTTTTATATAAATATATTTAGAGTAGAGCTGAGATTTTATTATTTAAAAATATTTTCTGTATGATAGCTATTCTATTTATAAATTCTTTATAAATAGAATAGCTATCATATCGATTATAAAATTAGAACATGATATAATATAAAAAATAAGTATAAGAAAATATAAACCTGTTCGATAAATATAGGACAAGTAAAGAATGATATACAAAGCTTTTATCAACGGAAAGGGGAAATAGATGAAGGATATATTTATAGTTCTTACTGGTACAAATACTATATTTTCAAGGGCAATTAAGATATATACGGGTAAAGCATATAGTCATTCCTCTATTTCACTGGACATAAATTTAGACAGTATGTTTAGTATGTCAAGAAAGTACAATAGAAATCCATTTATAGGTGTATTTAAGAAAGAGGAATTTGGTCAAGGTGTGTTTAATAAATGTCCTAATTGTCCTATGATGGTGGCGAGATTACCAGTTACAGATAAACAATATGACGCAATAAGCTATGAACTGTTAAAGCTATATACAGGCAATATAGATTATAATATTATGGGGATTTTGTTTAGGCTTATTAATAGAGAATATGAAAATGAGGGAAAATTCTTTTGTTCTGAGATGATAGCATATCTTTTATATAAAACTGATATATATAAGTTTGATAAGCCATTGAATTTTGTAGAACCTATGGATTTGTTAAATATACCTTCTTTAGAGATAATTTTTGAAGGGATGCTTTGTGAATATAGTAATTATATAAATCCATCACAAGTAATTGATGGAAGAATATATGGTTAATTATTTAATTCCAGGATAGAGTGATGCCTGGAGTTATTTTTTTATCAGAAATAACAAGAGGGAGTTTGAAAATGAAGATAACATTAGTAACAGTAGGAAAGTTAAAGGAAAAGTACTTAAAGGAAGCTATAAGTGAGTATTCAAAACGGTTAAGTAGATACTGTAAATTAGATATAATTGAAGTAAATGATGAAAAAACTCCTGACAATGCTTCTGAAAAGGAAGAAATTTTGATAAAGAATAAAGAAGGAGAGGCTATATTAAAGCACATTAAGGATAATATGCTTGTGGTAGCTATGGATTTGAAGGGTAAAATGTTGTCCTCTGAAGAATTTGGAACTTTTATTAAGGATGCAGGGGTTAGAGGTAATAGTGATATTGCTTTTATTATCGGTGGTAGTTTAGGGATTAGTGATGAGGTTTTAAGAAGAGCAGATCATAAGCTGTGTATTTCTAAGATGACTTTTCCTCACCAACTTTTTAGGGTTATCTTGTTGGAGCAGATTTATAGAGGGTTTAGGATTATTAATGGGGAACCGTACCATAAGTAACAGAGAGAAAGCCCAGAAGCAATACGGATCAATGCTTCTGGGCTGTTTGTTGATACTTGGAAAGTAAATTAACTGATAAAGCAGCGGTTTATACAGAACATTCCAGTATAAAAATTATAAAATACCTATAGCTTTTCCACTACATAAATAATGTTCATCCCGCAGTCTAATGTCCCTGGTAATTTAGTAAACTCAATCTCTTTTCTTATCAGGAGTTCCCAAAATTCACTATCCTGTTTAGCTCTGGTTAAAGTTTCTTCTTGTGAATGCATAAACAAACCCGCAGAACTCTTTTCCAGTATTTTTACCGGTTTTCCCTGGAACAAAGCATCCAGATCCTTGCTTGTCATCATGTGTACATAATGCTTATTTTCTACGGGGTAATGCTCTTCATCTTGTATCCCAGTGGTAAATATCCATTCAGTGGCATCAATTCCGAACATACCTTTTTCATATATTACCCCATCAAGATAGTACGTCAATGCACCTACTAATGACAGGGATCCAAGAATCAACTTGCCTTGGGATTTAAGTACTCTCAGCATTTCATTTATAGCACTCTCTTCCTTATCGAACAAATAGTTAATAGGTCCGCCAATACAAACAGCAACATCATAAGTATTATCTGGGATGCCTTCCAAATTGGATATGTCCAAAATTTTGAAGTCCTGAACTTTATCAACTAATCCCAGTTCTTCCATTTTTCTTTTATTAATTTCAATCTGAACAGGGGATAAATCAGACGTAACTAAGGACTTGGACATATTCACAATATCTTTCGTGAATCTTCCTGCACCTGCACCTGCACCTAGTTCAATAACTTGATCCGAACTGGAGATATAGCGTTTTAATATATCAAGATGTACATGATATAATAGTTCTCCTAATCTATCCTTTTCTAGTCGTTCCCACTCTCTATTTCCAAATTTGTCATAGCGGGCTCTTGGAATTTCCGCGTTATACTTCATATTCATCTCTCCTCGTATAATAAAATCTTGCAGTGTCTTTATTACAAATATCGCTAATGTCACCATCAACCATAGTTACCACCTCCTGTAGTCAACTTTTGATTTTTGTGGTACAAAAAAAGAAAAGCTCTCGTCCCTATAACAGGACGAAAGCTTAAATTTCGTTATACCACCCAATACTACATACCAACATATGTGTTCCTATTAACGGTAGAAAACCGTCAGTACCTACATAAAATTCGGCCTGAAACTCCAGAGGGATATTCAACATAATCTAATCAATACCAGGCTTCCACTATTCCTAGCTCGCTGTGATTTTTCAAAAAGGTTTACTGTCTCTATCATTGTCTTTTTTACTGAATCAATTACATTATACCATAATTTCAATATTATTCAAATAGGGATTAATGACAGGTATGACGTTTAGATCATTATTGAAATAATATAAACCTTTCGCACTTGCTGATGTTACGGTGAACCGTACCATAAGTAAGCCTCCAAATCTTTGATTTGGTTAGGCGAACTTACTCCTAGGAACGGAGAGAGTAGGAGTTTCCTTTTAAATATGGTTGAAAGTATTTTAGATATTAGCAATACGATTATAACAATAAAACTCTTACCTAAATAATTTGTGTAAGGGCTTTTAATTTAGTAGAAAAATAAATTGTTATAGTTAGCTTGTTAAAGTGAAAAACAAGATGAAAGAATGCCATTAGAGGTACAAGATGACTCGATAAATTGATAATATGCAGATAATCATTGCAGATTCTCTATGTTTTGAAAGGTTAGTAATTAGTAGAATTAAAATATAAAGTAGCTACAAAATAATAAATAAATGGAGGGATTAAGATGAAAATAAATCATAAAGAAAAGTATGTATGGGTTCTAAGCTTTATATTAACCTTTTGTATGATGAGCGCAGTAGTATTTGCAGGAGATCTTAGCAATAGTTCAGAAAGAAAGGGTGCTTCTATTAAATGGAATGGTCATTCTTGTTTTACCATTACTAGTGAGAAAGGAATTAAAATCGTAACAGATCCTTTTGGTGACGGTATTGGCTATAAGGTTCAAGATCTATATGCTCAAATAGTTTCAGTTAGTCATGATCATTTTGATCATAATTATTTAGAAGCTGTTAAAAGCAATTTTACAGCTATAAGAGAAAGAGGTAAATTTAAAGTCGAGGGTATAAAAATTAAAGGAACAAAAACATATCATGATACAGAAGGTGGATCACAAAGAGGTGAAAATACAGTATATACATATAAAATTGATGGAGTAAATGTATGTCACTTAGGTGATTTAGGACATGAATTAACAAAGGAGCAAGTTGAAAGCATTGAAAAAGTAGATATATTAATGATTCCAGTAGGAGGATTATACACAATAGATGGAGAGACTGCTGCTAAGGTTGTTAATCAATTAAATCCTAAAGTTGTTATACCAATGCATTATAAAACAGAAGTACTTAGTCCGGATTTTGGAGAATTATCAATAGTCGATAGCTTTATAGAAAATATAGATGGCTGGAAAGTAGTTAAGGAAGATATATTCACTTTTAATAAATCAGAAATAGCAAAATCAAAAGAGAAAAGAATAGTTATTTTAAATTTTGATAAGTAAAATACTTATCAAAATAAAGGTTGGTTTCCAATCATGTAGAATATAATAAGTAAATTCTACATGATTGGAGTTTTTAATTATGGAATTATTCACTGTAGATGTTAATAGAGAAACAAAGTTACCAATATATATTGAAATTAAGGAACCATTTTCTTCAGAAAACCATATGATGTTTAGATTAATTCTTGTTGAAAAAGGGGCAGGCATTATAAGGGTTAATGAAAATACTATTGTAGTTTCAGCTCCGACAATTTTTTGCGTCAATGCCAATGATAGAATTAAGTTAGACCAGTGCAATAACTTAAGTGGAAGGGCAGTTTATTTTAGTCCTACTGTAGTCAATAATGTTTTAACCTTGGAGAGGATGAAAAGCTTAGAAGAAGAGATTTCTGAATCAGAATACCGAGATTATTGTTCTTTGTTACCATTTATTCATGAAGAAGAGAGTAGTATTCGACAGATTGAAATAGGTCCTGCAACTGCTAGACAAATAGCAAAAGTGATTGACTCTTTACAGGAAGAATTAAAATCATTAAATAATGATTTTTGGAGATGTCGCAGTAGGTCTTTTCTTTTAGAGATTCTATTTTTTCTTCAATACATATATACAGGTACGGAAGATTTAACTGAACATGAAGTAAAAAAACTTTCATGTGAGAATAATCAAATCAATGAGATTATTTTATATTTACATACCCATTATGAAAGAAAAATTTCTATTGAGGAATTAACAGAAAAGTTTCATGTTAACAGGACAACATTGACAGATGAATTCACCAAGGCTACTGGTATGTCTACCATGGAGTATTTAATTAGATTAAGAGTAAAGATGGCCGCTATAATATTAAGAGATACTGATTTGCCTATCTCAGAGATAGCATATAGGGTGGGATTTAATGATATAACTCACTTTGGTAGAATGTTTCGAAAGCGTGTGGGATATTCACCATAAGAATATAGAAAAAAGAAAATTTAGTTACATATGTGGTAAAAGAATGTCATTGGCACATACAGAATATTTGTGTATATAGAAGATTAAGGAGGTGAATAAAATGGGAAACAAATTTGTTGTTTATTTTGCAGAGTTACAAGATATAAATCCTTGGATGAACATGATTGGAATTGTTAAAGATGAATTTCCAGGTTTAGAAACCACAGAACAGCTAAATAGTTATAAGCAAACTGTTATAAAAAACATAAATAGGAAGACTGCACTTTGCATAAAGTCTGAAGATGGGATTATTGGAGCGTTGATATTTTCTTATAATTTGAGATGTCTTTCTTGGATGGCTGTACATCCTAATCATCGCAGAGAAGGAATAGCATCTGCATTGGTTAGAAAAATGCTTGAATTATTTCCAACGGATGTGGATATTTCAGTTACAACCTTTAGAGAGGGGGACACAAAAGGAATAGCCCCAAGGAGGTTATACAATAAATTTGGCTTTGTTGAAGATGCTTTAGTAGAAGAGTTTGATTATCCTAATCAAATACTCATTTTAAAAAGGTAGTGAGCAACATCTTGCCTTTGTAATATGTATAAGTTTAAGATTATTTATAAGTATGTTGATATAGAAAAAAGAGGAATGGCTGTAAGTCTAAGACCTCTTTTTTAGAAGGCCAGATAACATAACTGTTCATCATATTCTATAGTATTTCTTTAAACTAGTTATAAGCTAAAATTTTGATTTGTCATAATTATATGGGATGCTTGTACCAATAACCACATCTTCTATCCTTTCGATAATAAGCCAATCATCCATGTTGCCTTGACGGTCGAAGTCAAGAGGTTCTATTTCGGTGACGTTCTCAAATTCTACCAAGCACATACATTTCTTATGCCAACGTTCTTGTTGTTTTTTAGATAAGTTTAGTTTTTCTTGGTTATCGGCAAGTACCTTTACTATTTCATCTTCTGATAACTTAACAAAATTTTCAACTGATTTCACAGTGGCAGTTGCTGAGATTTTTGCAGTACCTTTTTTCATGAAGTAAAGTTTCTCACCAACGAATACTCTACTATGAGGAATCTTTCTTCCAGTAGCAGCTCTAATAATCATTGTTTTAGAAGTATCTAATATTTTTTCTAATACCTTTTCTTTGTCATCACAATATACTAAATGTACCATAGAAATTCTCCTTTTTTCGCCAGTAAAGATAGGATATATAATTAAATCATTATTTCAAAATTTTAAATCAATTTAATAAATTAATTATAACATAAGAGTATAATGATATTCGAAAATTTATACATTAAAGGAATGGAATAGCATAAAATTCTGTTAGGGCTAGTTTTATAAATGAAAATACTTTATCATTTATAATGCGAGCTATATTTGGAAATATGAAAAATATTAATTAAAGGATTTGACAATGGTGATTGATTTTAGCAATTGTTTAGGTAAATCAGTTGGAACTAGAGTTAATGAAAGCATTATACTAGAATAGCTTTTTAACATAGAAGAATTTATGAAAAGAGGTGAGTTTTAGTGAGAGTTTGGTGGTTTATTTAAGTTCTCTCGCTAAGGATAATTATGTTTAGTATTATGATTGTAGAAGATAATGAGCAACTTCAGAATGAAATAGGGAATCTATTAACTCGCAGTGGTTATCATGTTATAAAAACTATAGACTTTGAAAAAATACCTAGGACTGTGAAGGAAACTAACCCTCATTTAGTTCTGTTGGATATTAATCTTCCCTATGATGATGGATTTAAAATATGCACACAAATACGTAGTTTTTCAACAGTACCAATTATATTTATCACAAGCAGAGATACAAATGTTGATGAACTTATGAGTATAACATTAGGTGGGGATGACTTTATTACAAAACCATATAATGCTCAAATTCTTTTGGCTAGAATAAATTCACTCCTAAAGAGGTCATATCCTAACGAAAATGCAGGAGAATTTATAGAATATAACGGAATTAAGTTAAACATACTGTCTAGCAAAGTTGAATATGAGGATAAAGAAATAGAGCTTACTAAAAATGAACTTAAAATACTTCATTACCTGCTGATTAATAAAGGAAGGATAGTAACAAGAGTGGACATTATGGAATATTTGTGGGATAGTGCTTTGTTTGTAAATGACAATACTCTTACAGTAAATATAACAAGGTTAAGGAATAAGTTTGAGGATATTGGAGTTAAAGAATTTATAAAAACTAAAAGAGGCCAAGGGTATATAGTATGAGTTCTGGAGAATATTTAAAAGATAGGATAAAAGTTATTTTATTAAATGTTATAGCATTAATCACAATAAGTATTTTTCTTTTTAGTGTGGGAAATACCTTTGATACTATAATTACTGTTGTAGTAACGTGGAGTTTAGTATATATAACCTTTTTAATTTATGAATATAGAAAAAGGAAAGTATTTTACGAGAATATTTTAAAAACTGTAGAAAAACTGGACAAGAAATATCTGATGGGAGAAATAATTGATAAGCCTCCATTTATAGATGCAGTTCCATATTACGATTTAATTAAGAAATCTGGCAAGTCCATGCTTGAAGAAGTGAATAAAGCCAAGACTTCCCGTAAGGAATATAAGGAGTATATTGAGCAATGGATACATGAAGTAAAGACGCCTATATCCGCTATTAAACTCATAGAAGAAAATAATAAAACAAGTACATCAAGAGCTGTATTAGAGGAACTTGAAAATATAGATAGATATGTTGAACAAGCTTTATTTTACGCCAGAAGTGAGGAAACTCAAAAGGACTATCTAATAAAAGAAATTTCATTGGAACAGTGTGTCAATAATGTGATTATCAGAAATAAACAGATGTTTATTCTTAATAATATAGATATAGACTTAACAGACCTTGATAAAGGTGTATACTGTGATAGTAAGTGGTTGGAGTTTATAATTAATCAGATAATAGTTAATGCAGTAAAGTATAGAAAAGCTCAGCTACCAATAGTTAAGATTTATACAAGAGATATCAAAGGTGGAGTTCAACTTATTATTAAAGATAACGGAATAGGAATACCTGACAGTGAGGTTGGGCGTGTATTTGACAAGGGTTTTACAGGAAGTAAAGGACGGAAAAGTCACAAGTCTACGGGAATAGGCTTGTATTTATGTAAAAAGCTTTGTAATAAGTTGGGCTTGTTAATAGCAGTAGATTCAAAAGAGAATTTATATACGAAAATAATAATTACTTTTCCTAAAGGTAACTTTTGCAGAGATGGAGCCATATAGGCTCTTTTTGCAGTTCAAGTTCTTTAATCCTATAAGTAATATAAGCGAATTTAAAATCTGATTTTATGCTTTCAACATATTTAAAGTGACAAAGTTGTAACTTAAAAGTAAGGTTTAATAGAATCAAGCAGAGAAGAAATTGTGTACAATATAACTGAGGTGAGGATGTTGGATAAGATATTAGATATAAAAAGTATAGAAAAGTATTATGGAAATAAGGGGAATGTGGTAAAGGCCATTGATGACATAAGTTTTCAGGTAGTTAAGGGAGAATTTGTAGGGGTTATGGGACCTTCTGGTTCTGGTAAGACAACTTTACTAAATACTATATCTACCATTGATGAGGTAAGCTCAGGACATATTTATATTGATGGGAAGGATTTAACATCAATAAATCAAAAAGATATTGCCAAGTTTAGAAGAGAGAACCTAGGTTTTATATTTCAGGATTTTAATTTGATAGATACTTTGACAATTCATGAGAATATAGCCTTAGCATTAACAATCAACAGGCATAAAAAGCAGGATATAGACAACAAAGTAAAGGCTGTAGCTTCAGAGTTAGGGATAGCGGATATTCTTAATAAATATCCTTATGAGGTTTCTGGTGGGCAGAAGCAGAGATGTGCCTGTGCCAGAGCGTTAATTACAAATCCAAAACTTATTTTAGCTGATGAACCAACTGGTGCATTGGATTCAAGATCAGCTCAAATGCTTATAGAAATGATTTCGCACTTAAATAAGGATTTAGGGGCAACTATTCTAATGGTAACCCACGATTCCTTTACTGCAAGCTACTGTGACAGAATTTTATTTATTAAAGATGGAAAGATATTTACAGAACTTATAAAGGGACAAAATACCAGAAAGCAATTTTTTAATCAGATTCTGGATGTGGTAGCACTGCTTGGGGGTGACATGAGAGATGTACGCTAAGTTGGCTTTAAGCAATGCACGACGCTCTATTAAGGATTATGTAATTTATTTTGTTACACTAATTATATGTGTAAGCCTGTTTTATGCCTTTATGTCATTATCAAGCTCACATTACGAGTTGATAACAGAAGATACCTATAATTTTAAATACCTTAAAATCATGATAAAGTACACTACATATATCATAACAGGATTGCTTATTTTGCTTATAGGTTATGTAAATAAATATATGATGAAGAGACGCAAAAAAGAGTTTGCAACTTATATATTACTAGGTATTCCACAAAGAAATGTAGCCCTCATGTTTTTTATTGAAACCTTGGTAATGGGTATAGTTTCCATAGTTTTTGGAATATTTCTTGGAACTTTGTTTTCCCAGATGGTTACTGCTTTAATTCTTATGACTGCAAATCAAAAGATTATATTTTCCTTTAAGCTTTATATAGACACTGTGGCAATAACTTTGTTATTTTTTACTGCAATGTTTTGCATAATTGGGCTTATAAATATAAGAACTTTAAGTAAGACTAAATTGATTCATATGCTGAATGATGAAAAGAAGACTGAATTTCAGTTTAAGAGAGGTAAGATAATATACATTAGTGTATTTATTATAGCTATTTTGCTTTATATACTTTGTGGATATTCTGTCTATAGGATTTTGCGGGTAATAGAAAATGTCCAGTTAAAGCAGGGAAATGAGATTACATATGCTGGCCTTGCGGTAACAGGCTTTATTGGTGGAACTTATGCATTATTCTATTCCTTGGCATATGTATTAATTTTAATTAAAGAAAGATGGATAAAGTTTAAGTATGAGTACACAAATCTCTTTTTAATAGGAGCAGTGGTTTCAAAAATAAAGACAGCTCCCATGTTAATGGCCACAATTTCTATAACTTTCTTAGGTGCTGCACTATGCTTTACTTTGACACTTCTATTATCACAGTGGAGTTTAGGCTACTTAGACAATAGAATTCCTTTTGATACAGTTGTAGCAAGTAGGTTAAATATTATGAGCAAAACAGAGAATATATCCAAAATTGATTATAGTGGATTAGTAGAATTTTTAGACAGTGAAAACTATAATTTTAAGGATTATTGTGAAGTGGAGCAATACTATATTTATGATAAAAAGCTATATGATACAGATAAAAAAAATATGCCGCTATTTGCTATAGGATTAAGTGATTATAATCATTTAAGAGAAATGCTTGGATATGATGAAGTGAGGCTTGAGGATGATGAATTCACAACTCAATGGTTAAAGCTTGTAGATGATAAATTTATTGACGAGCATGTAAGTGAAAATTCAACTCTGAAAATAAAAGATAAGGAGTTGAAGCTTAGTTCAAATCCATACTACAAAGATTCTATTGGAGAATATATTTATAATACTTATGAAGGTGGACTTGTAGTTATACCTGATAAATGGTGCGAAAACTTGGGTTTAGCAGCTAAGGATTTTTATGCTAATACAGCCATGAAGATTAGCAACGATAAATTAGTGAAAGTTGAAACAGAACTTATACCAAACTGGTTTATAAAAAACTATGGGAATATGCTTAGTGAGAAGAAGAATAATCCTTTAACAATCAGATTAAAGGCAGCAGAGACTAATGAAATATTAAATGTTACTTTAGGTATGAGGATTCTTGGAATATATGGTGGCACTGTGTTACTGATGATAAGCTTAACAGTACTTGCGTTGCAGCAACTATCAGACTCTATACAGCATAAGGGGAGATTTGACACTCTAAGAAAACTAGGTATAGATGATAAAGATACAGGTAGATTAATTTTAAAGCAAATATCCCTATACTTTACACTACCAATTATTATAGCAGTCTTTGGTTTCTATATATTTTTTTATGCCTTTGCATCTGCAAGCAGGACATTAATTGATATATATATTGGAGATAAGGCTTTTATGTTTAATATAAGTATATCCTTAATATTGATTATAGTTATTTATGTATGTTATTTTGTAGCTACTTATTACTCATTTAAGAGGAATGTTGAAAGTAAATAGAGTGAGGCTTTGTTGTAGATGAGATAAAAATCAAGATATTTATTATTTGCAAAAAAAGCTTGTAGCTTATATTAAGAAAGTTTGGTGCACTAATACTAAGCTTTCTTAATATATTAGTTTTATTCGATAAGCTTAATTTAAGAAAACTTTTTAGAGACAAGTTATTAGTTCTAGTATATCTAAATACAAGTGATATATTTAAAATTTTTACAACTTAGGTGCATGGTATTTATAAGAAACACCACGAAAGTAAATCTTTGTTTATGGTATAATTAATTTAGGGGAAGCAGAGGCTTCTTTTTTTATTTGTGCCAAGAAGATTATATACAACAATAATGAATAAATTTGTAACTAAATTAATCAATTTCATGATGTACAGGTAGTTAAATAAAATTATTTAATAAGGAGGGACTCGGAGTTGAAATACATATTACGTATTACTATTTATTTTGCAGGTTTATTTCTCCTGGCTATAGGAATAAATCTTGCTATAAAATCAAATCTGGGAGTATCACCTGTTTCAGCTTTTCCTTTAGCTATAAGCAATATTATAGGGGTTAGTCTTGGAACAGTGACTATTGGAGTCTATGCTTTTTATGTCCTAGCACAGGCTCTTATTTTACGAAAAAAATTTAAACTGAAAAGCTTATTGCAAATACTTTTTAGTTTCCCATTTGGGTTTTTTGTAGATTTTGCCAGTGGTTTATTGAAAGGTATAGAAGCAAGCAATTATTTTATACAGGTATTATTAATGAGCACAAGCATTGGTATTGTATCAATAGGAGTTGTAATGTTTATAACCATGGATATTGTGCCAAATGCACCAGATGGACTTGTACTTGCCATAAGTGATAAAACTAAAACTGATTTTGGTAAGGTCAAGATTTTGTTTGACTGTACTTCTGTAATTCTAGCCATAATTTTATCATTGGTGTTTATAGGTAATATATCTACGATAAGGGAAGGAACTATCATTTCAGCACTGCTAACTGGTAAAGTCATAGGTATAATTTCAAAACCTTGTGCACCACGACTTAAGAAATTAGTATTTAATGATTCTGATGAGTTAATTGATGAGATTGTAGCATAACTGTGATGAAATCATTGTTCTTGGCAAATCTCTAAAAATTAAATAAATAGAAGTAAATATATAAAGTAAATAAAAATTACTGTTCCAGAAGGTAGAAAATGTTGCTATAATATTAGTATTTAATTATAAAAAGAGTAGAATACCCTAAAAATGCTATATATAATAATTAACTTCACGTTGACAGGAGGGGAAATAAATGACTAAGCAATTTAATATGTATTGCAGAAGAGTGAGAAATTTCATTATCTAACCAGATTAAATTTATGGAGGTTAATAATGGAAGAAAAGTTGAAGAGCAAGTTTACAAAAGAAATAATTTCAGAATCAATTCAAAGATATTGTGTAAAAGATAATGATATAATGTTGATAGGGAATCATCAAAACTATGTATTTAGAGTTAATGTACATGGGCGAACAACATTTATTAGAATAACTCATGAATCTCATAGAAATAAACAACTTATTCAAGCTGAATTGGAGTGGATCGAATATCTATCAAGTAATGGTATATTAGTTGCTAAGCCTATATTTTCTAGAAATGAGATACTAATAGAAACAGTTACATCTGAAAACAATGCTTTTTTTGTTGTAGCTTTTGAAGAAGCCATTGGTAAAGGGATAGGACAATATCCGTGGAGTACTCATAATGTTGAACGACTTGGTAAACTAACTGCAAAAATACATACTTTATCAATGAAGTATACACCGATTAGTAATTGTAGAAGATTTCAATGGGCTGAAAATAATTTTCTCTCTAGGGCTAGTGAATATTTACCTAAGGGACATTCAAAAATTATTGATACGTTAAATGAGTTAATACAGCAAATTAATAAATTACCTAAAGACAATAATTCTTATGGATTAATACATGGAGATATGGTAGCTTGCAATTACCATGTTGATGATGATAAGATTACATTATTTGATTTTGATGAATCAAGTTATTGTTGGTTTATCAATGATATAGCAATTCAATTGTTTTATGAGAGTTTAACTTGGAGAGGTGAACTAGATATTCAGGGATCTCAGTTGAGTGCAAAACATTTCTTAAAGGGATATTGTGAGAATAAGATGTTAGATTCCTTTTGGTTAAAACAGATATCATTGTTTGTTAAGCTTAGAGAGATAATTCTTTATATTGCCATAGTAAGAAGTAGAAATTTAAATGATTTAGATGAGTGGAGTATGAATTTTATGAAAGGAAGAAAAGAACGAATAGAGAATAAGGTTCCTTTCATAGAAATTGATTATACTAAATTATTATAGTTAACTATCCAGAAAGTCCGTAGCAACTTCTGTTACGGACTTTGTTTTTTCATATATTGTTTAAAAGAAGGGTTTGTTTTGCTATAATTTTACTTGATTGGAATTGTATTTATATAAGATTTCTTATGGGAGTGAGTTAAAATAATAATTAAAAAATCTTTGATAAATAAAAGTATTGAGTATATTTTACAGCATATAGATGAAGATATCTCCATTGAAGATGTTGCTAATCACTGTAACTTTTCAAAATATCATTTTAGTAGGATATTTAAAGAAGAAACAGGAGTAAGCGTTTATTCTTTTATCAAACGTATAAAAATAGATCAGAGTGCAGTAAGTCTTAAGGTTGAAAAAGATAAAACCATTACTGATATTGGACTTAATTATGGATACAGCTCTTCGAATTATAGTTCAGCTTTTAGCAAACAACACAGAATTTCTCCGATTGAATTTAAAAAGGCTATAAATTCAACTGAGATTGCTAATCCATTTTGTCCTAGTGAGCATAATACGTTTAAGTCTTTTGAGCATTATGATGAGAAGATTGTTATGCGAAGGTTGGATGATTTCAAAGTAATCTATGAAAGGTATATTGGAGACTATAGAGAGATAGGGGTTAACTGGTACAGTTTCATGGAACGATACAAAACTTATATTAAATCAGATACCCTTTTGATTGAAAAATCTTATAATGATCCGTCTATTACTCAGTTAGATAAATGTATATATGATTTATGTATTACTACTTATGAAGACGTGGAGTTAGAAAATATTATAACGATAAAAGGTGGTAAGTTTGCAGTCTATCATTTTAATGGATATGTACAGGATATTTTCGTAACATTCCAGGGGATTTTTAATATTTGGCTCCCACGCAGCGGATATAAGATGGATGAAAGATATGGTTTGGGAATCTATCATGATATTGACAGAAAAAATAATTATGTTGTTATGGATTTATGTATTGCTATTAAATAGAGCAAGAATTCAGAAGTAAAATAGTAAAACTTCTTTTATCATAGAAATAGAGATAAAGAGATCACTAAATAAAGTGAAGAAAAGGGGAGTTTTATGTTTGATATAAGAAAAATTCAAGAGAATGTTATTTATGAAGCTATAAAAAATGAGAGTAATGAAGATATTGCAAGAGAAGTTGTATATGGAAAATCAGAAAGTGGTAAGTCTGAGAATAATGCTACCTGGGTAAATTCTACGATGAAGAGATTAGAAAGTAAATTTGATAGTGCAACTACTAAGAAGATTAGAATGAAGTGTCAGTGTGGATATGGAATGGATGAAAAGTTAGAACTAGTGAAAGAACTAATGGAATTATCATCAAACTTAGAGGAATTTCGAAATTTGCAGAAGGCAAAAGATGCAGGTTTATTCTATGAAAATGGAAGTCTTTATTTACAATTTAATTTTTGTCCATGCCCAATGTTGACAGAAGTAGATAGACTTGAGTCTGATGCATGGTGCCAATGTACTACTGGTTATAGCAAAGTGCTATTTGAAAAATCTTTTCAGTGTAAAGTTGATGTAGAGTTATTAAAAAGTATAAAAATGGGAAATGAAAGATGTCTTATGAAGATAATCCCACAAGAGAGTATATGGAAATAGAAAACAGATAATATTTTAAAAGAACATCACCTTTGAAAGGTGATGAATATTATAAAAGAGAAGAATTTCAAAAGATCATAAAGAAAATGGCGTATAAGAGTCATGGATATGAGATAAAGAAGCGCACTTGTTTGAACTGCCCATGTAAAGGAGACAGGGGGCAGTTCAGTTAGGTGCTCTTTTATTTTTTCTGATGGAACTTAATAGAGCTTGAGCTTAGTGGTAAATAATGCTTGTTAGAGGCTATAGGAAACTCCGTATCTATATACATAGTCTCTTGTATCAAGTAAAATTGATTTTCCGATGAAATTGGTGATTCCTTTGCTGTAAAATTCCCAGAGGTTGAATACTTTATTTCAACTATGATATTATTGCATAGTTCATACAAATCCTTTTCTATAAATTGTAGAACTTTATCATAATCGTTCAAGTCTATATTAAATTTTGAAATAGTTTCAATTGGGAACAAGGTGAAAGAATAAGCCGCAGAAATCCCTTTTGACTTATACCACCTATCTATTAGTACAACAGCAGCAGTTTTTTTCCCTAAAGCCTGATTAAAGTAGTCCGTGGAAGGTTCTATACGCAGTTTCATTTTAACTTCATCAATTGAATCGGTTGAGCACCTATATACTGGATGCCCAATCGTCTCTAAGCCCAGTGGCTTATCGGAGTGAGACTTTATTATAAAATTTCCTTTTCCTCTAATATTCTTAACTATTCCATCATCCTGTAATAGTGCAAGTGCTTGCCTTAAAGTTGATCTACTAACACCAAGTGATTTTGATAACTCTGGTTCTGATGGCAATCTGATTCCTTCAGGAAAAGTACCTTCATTTATCATTTTAAAAAGTTGATTATAGACGGTTACGAATTTTAATTCCTTTTCCTTCCCAACAATACTAAAGTCGTCCATTAAAATAACACCTTTCTGCCGAATATGAATTTGTCTAGACAAGTATATTTATAAAATCACAAAATTTCAATAAAAATATGTTAATAATAATTATAGCTATAGTTTTACAGTTGTACAATGAAGCACTGAGAACAGCCATGTTGTGTATATGATAACAGTGCTATAAACTATGATTTTATTTATATTCTATCATAAACTAGCGTCTATAGATATCTATAAATTATAAAGATATTTTATGGTTTTAAAGTAAATATAAAAGAACTTGACGGGTATAAGTAGACATGCTACACTTGCTGTATAGACAAAAATACAAGTTAGTAGACAAGTTAAAAATATAGTTAGTTTTATAGAGATAATTGTAAGCGTATAGCAAAAACGGTTTATATAAATAATAATTATGGAGGGATAAATATGATCTATTCACAAGGTTCAGGTAAGCAATATCATATTAACGTTGGAGAAGGGGAAGTTGGCAAATACGTTATACTTCCAGGCGATCCGAAAAGGTGCGAAAAAATAGCGGCACACTTTGAAAATCCACAGTTAATTGCAGATAGTAGAGAATATGTTACATACACTGGATATCTAGATGGTGTTAAGGTAAGTGTTACATCAACAGGTATAGGCGGACCATCAGCTGCTATAGCATTGGAAGAATTAGTGAAGTGTGGAGCGTATACTTTTATTAGAGTAGGTACTTGTGGTGGAATGGAGATAAATGTTAAGGGCGGAGATGTAGTTGTAGCTACTGGAGCTATTAGGATGGAAGGTACAAGTAAAGAATATGCACCGATTGAATTCCCTGCAGTAGCAAATTTCGATGTAGCAAACTCATTAGTGCAAGCTTGTAAGGAACTAGACAAAACACATCATGTGGGAGTAGTACAATGTAAAGATTCATTTTATGGTCAACACTCTCCAGAAACAAAACCTGTTAGTTATGAATTAATGGATAAGTGGAATGCATGGTTAAGATGTGGAACTCTTGCATCTGAAATGGAATCAGCTGCTTTGTTTGTAGTAGGTAGTTATTTAAGAGTAAGAGTTGGTTCGGTATTTTTGGTAGTTGCTAATCAAGAACGTGAAAAATCAGGATTAGAAAATATACAGGTGCATGATACTGAAACAGCAATAGAAGTTGCAATACAAGGAATTAGAAACTTAATAAAATCTGATAAGGAGAGAAACTAATATGAAAAAGTATAAAAGAATTTTTACAATAGTAATAGACTCTCTTGGCGTTGGAGAAATGAAGGATTCAAAAGAATATGGTGATGTAGGGGTAGATACCCTAGGCCATATAGCAGAATCAGTTGAAAGTTTTAAGATTCCTAACTTGCAAAAGCTAGGGTTGGCTAATCTACATTCAATAAGGAATGTAGAGCCAGTTGAAAAGCCTTTAGGATATTTCATGAAAATGAGAGAAGCAAGTATAGGTAAGGATACAATGACTGGTCATTGGGAAATGATGGGTCTAAAAATAGAAACTCCATTTAAAACATTCACAGATACAGGATTCCCAGATGAACTTTTAGAGGAGCTAAAAATAAAAACTGGCCACAATATCGTAGGTAATAAGAGTGCTAGTGGTACTGAAATCTTAGATGAGTTTGGTGAGCACCAAATGAAGACTGGAGATATGATAGTATATACTTCAGCAGATTCCGTATTACAAATTTGTGGTCATGAAGAAACCTTTGGATTAGAGGAACTTTATCGTTGTTGTGAAATTGCAAGACAATTAACCTTTAAAGATGAATGGAAGGTTGGAAGAATAATTGCAAGACCATATATAGGAGCGAAAAAGGGAGAATTTAGCCGTACAAGTAATAGACATGATTATGCCTTAAAACCATTTGGACAGACAGCCCTAAATACATTAAAGGATAATGGTTTTGATGTAATATCTGTTGGAAAGATAAATGATATATTTGATAGAGAAGGTATAACAGAAGCACATAAGTCTAAGAGCTCTGTTCATGGTATGGAGCAAACATTAGAGATAATGGATAAGGATTTCAACGGATTGTGTTTTGTTAACTTAGTTGATTTCGATGCATTATGGGGACATAGAAGAAACCCAGTTGGTTATGCAGAAGAACTAGAAAAGTTTGATGTTAATTTAGGTAAGGTATTAGAGAAATTAAAAGAAGATGATTTATTAATAATTACTGCAGATCATGGAAATGATCCAACTTATATAGGGTCTGACCATACAAGAGAATTAGTTCCTTTCTTAGCATATTCACCAGCTATGAGTGGAAATGGTTTAATAGAAACAAGTGATAGCTTTGCTGCTATTGGAGCTACTATAGCTGCTAATTTTCAATTAGAAATGCCTAAGGATACAATTGGTGAATCAGTATTACCAAAACTAATTTAACAAATGACAGGAAAGGTGTTCGAATGGACAACATAATTCAAAAAACTAAGGATAAATCATATACAGCTTTTTTTATGAAAGTAATAATAGCATTAGTTGGCGTTTCATTAGTAGGTTTTGGACTAGCGTTTAATTCAGCAGGAATGTTAGGAAATGACCCTATTGCAGTTTTATATGATGGGGTTCGTAATATACTTGGGTTCCAACCAGAAAAGCTTGGGTTAGTAACAAATTTAGTAAATCTTATTCTTCTTGCGATAGTATTTATATTTGGTAGGAAGTATATAAACATAGGGACATTTATTTATGCAGTACCTATGGGTAACTTTATAAGTTTAGGATTTAAACTACATGAAGTTATGAATATATCCAATGACTTGAGCGGAAGAATATTAACCGCTTTCTTAGGATGTTCAATGCTATTCCTAGGTGTTGGTATTTTTATATCAGCTAATATTGGAATGGACCCAGTTACAGGTGTAGTTATGGTTATCAGAGATAAGATAAAGAGAGAATATAAAGTGGCAAAAATAATCTGCGATGTTATATCGCTAGTACTGGGATTTACCTTTGGAGGGAAAATAGGAGTTGTTACGGTTATTGCAGCTTTTATAGCTGGACCAACTATACAGAAGGTATCAGAGTTGTTTAATAAAACTATTCTTAAAAAGTTGAATTTAAGTAGTTAAATATGATTAGTTAAGGGGTAACTGAAAAATTTACTTTTGAATTTTCGGTTACCCCTTAAAATTAATATAATGAGAAGTTTATATTTTTTTATGCGTAAAAGTTTTGGTTTTATTCGCATAATCTTGAACAATATTACCATTACCATACAATTTATATTTATAAATAAGAAGCCCATCAAGTCCAACAGGACCTCTAGCATGAAGCTTACTAGTACTTATTCCAACTTCTGCACCAAAGCCATATCTAAAGCCATCACTAAATCTTGTAGAACAATTCCAGAATACATTGGCAGAATCAATTAGATTCATAAATAGTTCAGCACTTTCTTTGTTTTTAGTAATAATAGCCTCAGTATGTCCTGAACTATAAGTATTTATATGTTCTATGGCTTCTTGAATGGTTTTAACTATTTTTATAGAAAGCTTATAGTCAAGGTATTCTGTTTTCCAATCTTCTTCCGAAGCAGAATTTACAAAGATAATTTTTTGGGCTTCAGGACAACCTACTAACTCAACGTTTTTTTTGTCTAACTCTATTTTTAACAAAGGAAGAAACTCTTTTGCGATATCTTTATTTACTAAAAGTGTTTCGGTAGCATTACATACAGATACATATTGCGTTTTTGAGTCTAGTACGACCTTTACTGCCATATCTAAATCAGCTTCTGAGTCTACATAACAGTGGCAGATACCATCTGCATGACCCATAACTGGGATATTTGAGTTTTTCATTATATATTGAACAAATTCATTTGAACCTCTTGGTATTAATAAGTCAATGTATTTATCCAGTTTTAACATTTCATTTACATCATCTCTTGTTTCTAAAAGATGTATCCAACCTGTAGGTATTCCAGCCGCTTCAGAAGCTGTTTTTATAATATTAAATAAAACTCTATTTGTATTAAAAGCTTCTCTACCACCTTTTAATAGAACAGCATTTCCGCTTTTTAGGCATAAAGTAGATATTTGAACTAAAGCATCTGGTCTAGATTCAAAAATAACTCCAGTTACACCTATAGGACAGCTTATTTTGTAAAGCTCAAGACCTTTATCAAGTTCAGTAGCAGCTAAAGTTTTTCCCACAGGTTCAGGTAAGTTTATTAGACTTTTTATGCCACTTATCACGTCATCAATTTTATTTTTATCAAATTTTAGGCGTTTTAATAGTGGATCTGATAAGTTTTCATTTATGGCTCTTTCTATATCCTCATTATTTGCTTTAAGTATTTCTTCTTGTCTTTCCAATAAAGCTTTTGAAATTTCTATAAGAGCATTATTTTTTGAATCAGAATTACTATTTGCAAGAGATATAGATGCTTTTTTAGCTAAAGTTGCAGATTCCGTTATATTCATATCTAATTCCTCATTTCTATATTTATTATCTATGATTAAAAAATATCATGTAGAAGCTATTAAAAATAATAACTATAAACCCAAAATCTTTTGAAAGTAAGCTAATTTATAATCTATTTTAATGTACGTTAATGAATAAAGTACTGTAATCAACCTTATTAATATTAAGTATAACATGGTTAATTATGAAAAGTAACCCAATGGTAGTTTGTGGATAAAGGTTTATACAATAGACAAGGTTATACCTATTATAGATAATGATAGCCTAATCCTCATTTGATAAATTAGATTCAATTACAAATTGTCTAGTTTTTCCCATGATATAGGCAAGTTTTATCATAGATTCCTCTTCAAGGGACATTTCTCTATTGTACATTTTTTCAAATTGATTTATTAAAGCAACAGTATCGATTTTTTCTTTGGATTGCTTAACTCTTCTAGAAAAGTTAGGTATGTAAGTAGTAGTTTTTATATTATTATTGTAAATGTGCTTAAAAACTTCTGTAGTATAATATGCATCGTTAAAAGCATCATGAAATTGCCCATTAGTGGGTATATTTAAAAGGCTTATTGCAGTACTTAAGCCAATTCTGGATTTGTTTGGAGTTCTAAGATGTTTTGAAGCATATTTTTGAATATCAATATAATTTTTAGAAATTGTTGAAGATGGTAAGTTATAAAATTTTATATTTCTTAAAAGCTCTTTTATATCACTTATTCCCCAAACACACAAAGTTGTTTCATCATTACCAATGAATTCTAAAAAGTCCTCATAAACTTGTGGAAAAGTTTCGCATGAACTAACCATAGAATCATTAATTTTAGTTAAGCTTTCTACATAAGGGTGAATGATGGGATAGACAGTAGGTTTAATTAAGCTATTAAAGTTAGCGACAGTTTCAAAGTTTTCAGTGAGCTTTAATGCTCCAATCTGAATAATCTCAAAGGGCAAGCTCGAATTATTAGCAGATTGAACTTCTGAAGAATGTAGATATTCTTGATTAAATTCTAAATCATATATTATATAATTCATGTTTCCTCCTGTTTTTAAGGGTTAATATGAATAAGAATAGTAGCAATATATTTTTTTATTAATTTATATAACTGAAATTCTCTAAACAATTAACTATAGTGTGTTCCTTTTTCTTAATAAGAATAATAGGATTATTGTAATATATATAAATACTTTCGAAAAGTAAAATAATGAGGGCAAATGCTATAATGTGAAGTAGTTAGAATTGATAGAAGAAGATTGTATGGAATACTTAGTAGAAACAAACATATTAGTAATTACGTAAATATTTTTGTAGTGATAGAATACGGATAAGTAAAATTCCCCATCTTAATAAAACGTAGCCTTGTATAAATATTTATAGAGAATAGTTTTGAATACAAGTCTGGTGCTCATTGATAAAATTTCTTTATGAAGAAGAATTAAGCCGAATAATTGCTTTCAAGAAATATATGGTTGAATTTACATCAAATACATAATAATATGATATAGGGTGAAAATAAAATATCGTTTCGTGGAGGGATTAAGATGTTTGAGCTAAATGGAAAGGTTGCTGTAGTAACTGGTGCATCAAGTGGCTTAGGAAAAGATGCGGCCTTAGCTTATGCTAAAGAAGGAGTTAACGTTGCCTTGCTTGCAAGAAGGGTTGAAAAAATTGAAGAAATAGCTAAAGAAGTTGAAAGTTTAGGGGTAAAAGCAATTGCAATTAAGTGTGATGTTGCCAAAGAAGAAGAAGTTAAGGTTGCAATAGAAACTATAGTTAATGAATTTGGTAGAATTGATATTTTACTAAATAATGCGGGTGTAACAGCTCATGGTGGAGTAGATTCTCTTAGTGAGGAAGAATGGAACAAAGTTATGGATATAAATGTAAAAGGAATTTATCTTGTAAGCAAATATGTTATTCCAGTTATGAAGGAACAAAATTATGGTAAAGTTATTAATATCAGCTCTGTTAATGCAATCTTAGGAGAGAAGGGTGGCATTTTTATTAGGCACGCTTATAATACGTCTAAAGCAGCTGTTTTAGGGTTAACAAAAGCTATGGGTGCAAGTTATGCTCAATATGGGATAACTGTAAATGCTATATGCCCAGGGTTATTTGAATCGGAAATGACAGAGAGAACTTTATTTACATCACAAAAGTTTTTAGAAAAATATAATACACTTTGCCCAGCTTCAAGACCAGGAAAAAAAGGAGAGTTAAATGGGACAATTTTCTACTTTTCTTCTGATGCTTCAAGCTATGTAACAGGCCAGTATATTGTAGTTGATGGCGGAATATCAATAGTATAAGTTTAAGGAATACATAAAAGTAAAAGGAAACTATACACCTATATAATTTTGGTGTATGGTTTTTTTAGTATACATCTATATAAAAAACATACCACTTACAATCAATAATTAACCACTTACTCTTGTTATGTTTACAAGGAAAAAGCTAGTTAATATAATAAAAATGTGGGGAGTGAAAATATGAAGGTGAAAATTGAGGTAGATAATAAAATTAAAGAAAATGAAGTTATCATTAGATGTAATGAACTAAGTGAAGAAGTTAGAAATATTCAAGTTATACTTGCTGACATGCTATCACAAAAGAAACAAATTATATTTTACAAAGGTGATACTGAGTATTATCTTTCTTTAGAAGAAATTTTATTTTTCGAAACTAATGAAAGTCTGGTGTGTGCACATACCATTGATAATATATTTAATATTAAATATAAGCTTTATGAACTTGAAGAATTTTTACCAGGATATTTTATGAGGGTTTCAAAATCAACAATACTAAATACGAATCATATTTACTCCATAGCCCGCAGTATATCATCAGCGAGTACAGTTAAATTTCAAAATACTCATAAGCAGGTATTTGTTTCAAGATATTATTATAAACCACTAAAAATTAAGATATTAGAAAAGGGGAAATGAGATGAAAAGAGAAAGAGTTTTTTGGGGACTAGTACTTATATTAGGCGGAGTTTTCTTGATTATAAGTAAACTAGGATACTTTCCTGATATAAATGTATTTAGCCTGTTATTAACAATTCTTTTAGCAGTAATTATTTTAAAAAGTTTGATTCGTGTTAACTTTCCAGGTATTTTATTCCCTATTGCCTTTATTAGTATAATATATGACGATCAATTGGGAATTACAAGCATTACACCTTGGACTGTATTAGTTGCAGCGTTGCTTGGTAGTATTGGTCTTTCTATGATTTTTCATAGGCATTCAAAATGGATGAACACTAAATATATTGGTGAAGAGCATAAGTTTGAGGAAATCAGCATCGAAGATGGAAGTCAAATTAGATTTAAGAATTCATTTGGTGCTAGTATAAAATATGTGAATACAGATGATTTTCAACAAGCACATTTTGATTCTTCTTTTGGAGCTATGAAGGTATACTTTGATAATGCAGTCATACGTAATGAAAATGCCGTAGTTAGAATTAATGCATCTTTTTCAGGGATAGAGTTATATATGCCCAGAACTTGGAAGATTGAAGATAAAACTAGTGTATTTTTAGGTTCTATTAGTGAAAAAAATAAAAATGATAATCCAACCAAAACCTTAACATTAGTTGGTGATATTAGTTTTTCTGGTGTAGAAGTAATTTATATATAGATAATAAGTTTAGATGAACCAGCTATTGGAATAATATATTATAATTAATTAACTCCAGGATAGAATTATCCCTGGAGTTGTTTTTTTAGAGGTCTTTATTTACTTATAGGAACTATAACAACACTTTACATTTCCAAGTGATTCGGAAAATCAGTGCGTTACTAGACATAGGTAGAAATAGGAGAAGGAGTTACGTATAATAATTAATGGAGTATATACATAAATCATCATTTATGATAAAAACATATCTATAAGTATTATAAGAGAAGAATGGCAGGTGGTAATATTGATATACACAATTGCTATGACCAAAGAGTTAAAGCTTATACAGAATGAGCCTTTAAGCAGGTTGGTTATGGATGATATAAAGTGGTATTGGGTGGATTTTGAGGAGTCCAATGCAGAAGAGGAACTTTTGTTAAGTGAATATTTTAAATTTAATAATCTTGCTATTGAGGATTGTCTCAACAATTTAGAGCGCCCGAAAGTGGATTATTATGATACTTATAATTTCTTTGTACTTAATGCTATGAAGCAGGAAACCCTAGAACCTGTAGAAGTAAATATGTTTGTTGGAGAAAGTTACATTGTATCATTTCATAAAACCAAGCTAAATGAAATAAATAAAACGCGCCAAAAGGTTATTGAAAGAAATAATATTAAAGAAACAAATCCTGCATATGTTGCATATTTGATTATGGATAAGATTGTAGATATGTATTTTCCAGAGGTTTATCGTATTGAGGATAGCTTAAATGACATCAATTTTAAGACAAAAGGAAGGATGAATGATAGCATTATAGATAAAGTTTTTGATTTAAGAACAGATCTATTAAAGCAAAGATATATTGTAAATTCAATGAAAGAGTTATTATATAGGATAATAAATTCTAGTCATTTTGAAACTTTCGGAGATAGTAAAAGATATTTTAATGACATATACGATCACCTTTTAAAATTATCGGATATAATAGAATCAAATCGAGAACTTACTGTGGAAATAAGAGAGAATTACATGTCAATCAATTCTTATCGCATGAACAAAATCATGACTGTTCTTACTTTAACAACAACAGTATTCATACCTTTGACCTTTATTGCAGGTATATATGGCATGAACTTCGAATATATGCCTGAATTAAAATGGCGTTACGGGTATTTTTTTGTTATAGGAATCATGGTATTTATAGGTCTTTTCTTGTTTAGATGGTTTAAGCGCAAAGGTTGGTTTGACTAGAAGAAATACGCCAAAGTTAGATAGTAAAAAGCGGATGATTACCGTTTAGGAAACATCCGTTTTTTAGAGTGCTAAATGAATGCTGTATTAATTCTGTTTACTAGTTTTATAATTTCTTATCAAGTTAAAATAAGAGTTCAAGGATTTTAAGAAAGTTTCTTTGTAAATAATCACCTTATAGTATTTAGAAAAATGTTCCTTGTTGGTTATTCATTGAAAAACCATCTCTTACAACATCATTCAGTTCTAATGTATCATCTTTCATTTCAATACTACTAAGTTTTTTAACTGCTCCATAAGGCTCTTTTAATGAAAGAGTATCTCCTCTTCCGGAAATAACCCATAAGATTTTATAGCCTCTAGGCATTGTTAAAAGTTCAGTTTCACCTTTACCATCAGTAAAATACACTAATAAATTAAGCTTATTAGCATTAGCATATTCAAAAACAGGAGTGAATTTAGTGCGACCTCTTATGTTAATTCTATTCTTTACGTCACTTGCAGATTTAACTGTATACACTCGCCTAATTTTATCATCGCATTCTATAATGATAATTTCATGATTATAATTTTTCACTATATTGAGAACTTCTTTAATGGATTGCTTAAACTCTTCATCACTAATGCTTCCACTTATATCAAGAGCAACAGCAATTTTGGCTTTATGACTCCTGAGTTCGCCTCTTAAATCTAATCTATCAGGTTGTCTTCTATTTCTTCTTGTTATAGTCTTTTTTTTGCTACTCTCAACTGTGCCCATTAACCTATTAAGATACAAATTCCAAGGCAATTCATTTTCGTTACTTTTAATCGAAGATATAATACTTTCTAAATAATTTGGAATGTTACCTTTTTGAGAATTATCAATAAACTTTTCAGTAAATTCTTTAAATGTTTTTTTATCTATGTCACTAGATTCTTCCCAAAGGTCATGAGTTTTTTCTGGGTTATAATCCATTTCTATTTTGCCATCTGTATCATTATCAACTTTATTAAGATCATCCGCTGGTGCATCTTTAGCTGATTCTAGCAAGGCTATGGCAGTTTGAAGCTTTTCTACATAATATTCAAAAGATTCATAGGGCAAGAGTTTTAAAGAATAATTTAAATTTACCCATTCTAAAGTAGTGGCATAAGGTGGCAAATAATCTAAATATTCATTTACTACTACATCCATTGCCATATTAATAGCTAGTGAACTATATCGGTCTTTAAATTCTTTTGATCTTATTAAATGCATTGAGATTACATGGAGTATTTCGTGTTTAATCGTAGTTGCCATTTGATTTATATTAAGAGTTAAAAAAATTATTGGATTAAAGTATATAACATATCTAGTTTCTTTAAAATTTATGGCAGTAGGACTGCTTATATCAAATCTTATTTCTCTTGAGGTTTGAAACAAAAAATATCCATAGAAATTATCTTTGTCTTCCATAAGAGATAGATTAACTTTATCTACAAGACTGAAAAATTCTTTCTTAAAATCTTCTGGTATATTCACCTGAGAATTTTCATCTTTATGATTTGTACTTAGATAAATAGTTATAACTTCATTTGCTTTTTCATAAAGTTTTTCTACTTGGGTATCAAAATAAGTTTTCATATCTTATCCCCTTATTGAACTATAAGCTTCCAAATATGCATCTACAAAAGCTTCATTTTCTATAGCGTGGTTGTATATTTCAGTATAACTATTTTTTATATCCTTCATTAAGCCTATCATTAAGTCTACAGGATATATCTTCAAAAACTCTATAAGTCTATTGATATAAAAGCTTGAGGTATGATTATAATCTTTTATATTTGCCTCTAAGTTTTTTAGAATATTCTTTGCTGATAAATAAAGTCTTGTATGGGTTTCCTTTTTTATTTTTTCTATAATAGTTTCATTAAGAGAATCACCAGAAAAAACATCTTCATAAGTTATTAGCGGACTATAATCTGTGTGAACAAAACTAACAAACTCTTCTGCAATAAGCTTTCCTACATTACCTTTTACAATATTTAAAAATATGGATCTAGGTATTGAATCCTTTTTATCCTTATAAATTTTATAAGCTTTAGAGATTCTTTCATAGCTTCTTGGGGTTGCTCTTATATCATTTTTGTTTATTTTATGTAAGTATTCCGGAAAGGTTGAGATAAAATCTATAACCTTTTGTTCAATTCCTACATCTATTGCCCAATCCAACCATTGCATATAATCAGGCTCTATATATAACCACACAAATCTGTTTTCTTGTGCTGCATCCATATCAACAACTTGATAATCAAAATCTGAACCATATTTACTTGACGGATTCATAGCTGCTAATATTTTCACAGTTTCTTGTAGGTTATAACCATTAATTTCCCTGTTTAATATTAAGTTCATAAGTTCCTGTTGTACTGTATGCTCACAACGATTTATCTCATCTATAAATAAAAGAACAGTTTTTTCTTTAGATATTTCTTCATCAATTTGTCTTAGTTTATTATGAATAGCATATACTGTAGATTTCTTTTCTATCTTATCTCCGTTTGAATTAATTGTTATATAAGAATCTATAGTTGGAAGGCCACCTATTTCACCTTCTTTAAGGAGATTTCCATCAATAATAATTAAACTCCAATTATTTTTTTTAGCAATTTCTTTGGCTAAAGCTGTTTTTCCTATTCCGCTTTCACCAACGATTAAAGGTACTTCTCCAGTAGCAAGTACTAAGTCTACACTTTTTAGAGTGTCTATAAAATTCATTTTATCACCCTCCTTATAAAAGTTTTAGTTTTTCATCTACAGCTATTTTTTTAGCTTTTCTACTTCCGTATTTATAGATAAACATTATCTTATCCATTGACATAATGTCACTATGTTTATCTATAGTTGTATAGTTTAAGTAATCTCTAACATACTTTTCCTCAACATCTTCCTTTGACAACTGTTCTTTTAATACTTGCTCTAAGTCATCTTTAGATATGTCTTTCATAATATACTTAAGTACTAAAATATTTACTTTCAAAAATTCCAACATTTTATTCTTGTCTAAGTAATTTATAAACTTAATAGCCTTCTCATTATTTTGGATAGCTATAAGCTCTGCGTTATGAGTAGGTGAACTTAGATACCTTAATGCATCATAACTTATCTTTACAGCTTCTTCTTGTACACACTCAAAAGGATTTTTTATAAATTTTATTGAATCATAATTTTTTCTTACAGCCAACAACTGTAATTCTTTACTGGGATTATTAACATATTTAATAGCCCAGCCTGCTTGCTCTATAGCTAATTTAATCACCTTGTCTGTAGGATTTTTAATATATTCTAAGTTAATCCATCCATCGGTTACAGCTTTTATCATCATATCTTCTGTAGGATTGTTTACAAATTCAATGGCTCTAGAATTATTGGATATAGATAGCTCCTGCATTTCACTAGTGGGATTAACTATATATTTCAATGTAAGTCCATTCCCTTTAATAGCCAATAACTTCATCTCATCTGTAGGATTATCTATAGATGCTATAACTTTAGGATTATTTTTTATCATTTCAATAAGTCTTGATTGCTCCATAATATTCCTTTCCTATATGATTATTTTCAATATATATAATAATAAGTTATTACGCTTTTGTGGTTAATCTAAATAGAATAATTATACCACTGCATAGCAATAGGAACTACAAATACTACTAAAAGAGTAGTTGTTAATAGGAAAAAAAGACCATATAAAATTAAGATTTAAAAATGAAAATCTATCTTTAGGAAAAATATAGAAGTTAATAAGTCGATATGGTATAATTTCAAATATTATAATAAGCTATTAGGTTTATTAAATTTGAAAGATAGTATACATTTAAATACTAGCTTCTAGGTATGGTGTAAAACAATGACTGTATCGATTATGTAGTATAAATAATTAACTATAAATGTCGATAATAATATCAAGAAATAAATAATAAAGATATAGTTTTAATTTTAAGTAAAAAATTGAAATTAATATACAAGGAGAGATTTATTTGAATATAAGTGCGGAAGAAGAGCAAATAAAACAGTTTTGTAATAATATTTTTGAGTTGGGATTAGAAAATATAGATCTGAAAGATGAAGATGTTTTTAAAGCTACGGTGGGTGCATTATCATATAACTGCAGGAGATTAGAAAATGATAAAAGTCTTGTTGCATTACAACAAATTTGTACTGATGAAAGAGTAGATATCAAGAAAAGGGTATTTATATTTTGGCAGTTAGTAATTATGAAATTCAAAAATAATATATGTAATGAAGAGAAGTTAGATTTAGAATATGTATACAAAGCTATATTTGAAAGTGTAAAAGCAAAGGTTGATAGTTTAGAGAGGATTGAGTTAGAAGATAGAAATAGAAATATTGTTGTGCTTATGACAAATCAGTTTTTGGGATATCAGCACTCACCTACTAAAGTATTGTTAAGTATAGCAAAAGCAATAGAAACTATCGATGATGAAGTAGATGAAATTCATATTTTTAATACGAATGAATTGCCTAATACAATAGAATGTTTGTTTGAAGGCTCTACTCCAAGTGCATTTTTAGATAATACCGATGAACAACTTCAGGGTACATATCAAGATGCACAATTATCAAGATGCAAAATCGTATATAAACAAAATGGAAAAGGTCCGTTTCGTATTGAAAATTTGAAGGATATGACTAAAACTATATATAATTTAAAACCCAAATATGCTATTTCTGTTGGAGGAACTTGCTTATTAGCTGATATATGCAACGAATTTTTAGATGTATATACATTTTCACTTTCAAATGATTTGCCAATAGCAAACACAAAGTACTTAGCAGTTGGAGGAAGTGTAACTGAAGTTAAAGAATATAAATATAATGAAAAGCAGAATGCTTTAGAAATTCCTTTTTTATTTGAAATAGTCAAGGAAGATAAGAATTACACCTATCCAAGAGAGCAATTAGGTTTTGCGGAGAATCAATTTATAATTGCAGTAGTAGGTAATAGACTAGAAAATGAGATAAACCATAAATTCTTGGATTTATGCATAAATTTGCTTGAAAGTAACCAAGATGCTGGCATCGCTCTTGTTGGGAAGTACAATAAGGAATTGTTAGAGGATAAGGTACCTAAAGAAATCTTAGATAGATTTTATTTATTAGGATATAAAAGTGATTTATTAGCTCTATTAAGATCAACAAATTTGTATTTAAATCCAATTAGGCAGGGTGGAGGATTGAGTGCAGTAGCTGCTATGTCAATTAGCTTGCCCGTGATATCAACTAGCTATGGTGATGTGGGAAAATATTTAAATCGGGATTTTATAATAGCTGATTATGATGAAGCGTTAACAGTAATAACACATATGATTGATGACAAAAGGTTTTATGAATATAAATGTAGAAAGATGAAAAGTTGGTATAGCAGATTTAGTGGTAACAGTTTAGAAAAATTCATAAATTACATAAATAATAAAAGTTAGTATTTGTATAATTAATAACAAAAGTAATAGAAATTATAATGGTAAAGTTTTATATTTAGGGAGAATGTTATGATTAATTTTAACACACCACCGTGTATTGGAAATGAAATAGATTACATAGAAGAAGCGATTAAGAATAATAAGATATGTGGAGATGGTATTTTTACAAAGAAATGTAGTGGGTGGATGGAGAAAAGGTTCAAAGTACCTAAGGTACTTCTAACTACGTCGTGTACTCATGCACTAGAAATGAGTGCTATTCTTTGTGATATAGGACCAGGTGATGAGGTAATAATGTCATCATTTACATTTGTATCTACAGCAAACGCATTTGTAATGAGAGGGGCAACTGTGGTATTTGTTGATATTAGGCCTGATACTATGAATATAGATGAAACTAAAATTGAAGGAGCAATTACGGAAAAGACTAAGGCTATTGTTGTTGTACATTATGCAGGTGTAGCATGTGAAATGAACAAAATCATGGAAATTGCTAAAAGAAATAATTTATTTGTTGTTGAAGACGCTGCTCAAGGAGTAATGTCCACGTATAATGGCATAGCATTAGGAAGCATAGGTGATTTTGGAAACTTTAGCTTCCATGAGACTAAAAATTATAGTATGGGTGAAGGTGGAGCTATTCTTATAAATGATAGTAGACATGTAGAGTTAGCTGAAATAATAAGAGAAAAAGGTACGGATAGAAGTAAGTTTTTTAGAGGACAAGTTGATAAGTATACATGGGTCGAATATGGCTCTTCTTATTTACCAAGTGAAATAAATGCGGCATATTTATGGGCACAATTAGAACAGGCAAATGAGATAAACGAAAATAGATTAAGATCTTGGAATTATTATCATGAGTCTTTAGTAGATTTAGAAAAAAATGGTTACATACAAAGACCGTACATTCCAGAAGAATGCACACATAATGGACATATGTATTATATCAAGGTAAAGGATATTGAAGAAAGATCAGAATTAATAGAATATCTTAAAGAACGAGATATAATGGCTGTTTTTCATTATATACCATTACATTTATCTAGAGCTGGTGAGAAATATGGTCGTTTTCATGGAGAAGATATCTACACATCAAATGAAAGTGAAAGATTGCTGAGACTTCCACTATACTACAATATTTCAGAAGATAATATAAGATACATAACAAATTGTATTAAAACTTTCTTTAAAGACAAGCCAAAGGTAGATTCCAAGCTTTCTGAGTTAGCGAAAGGATAGTGAATTGATTTGGAATTAGTAGGGAACAAAATATATTTGCGAGAAATTAATAAGGATGATACTACCAACATTATAGAATGGAGAAATTCTAACGAGGTACGTAAGTTTTTTATCGATCAGCAATTATTGACTGAGGAAATACATATGTCATGGTTAAAGAGTAATGTGGAGACAGGACGAGCTAAACAGTTTATTATTGTGCTTAAAGAAGAAGAGTTGCCGATTGGATCAGTGTTTTTAAAAGACATTGATTTGAAAAATAGCAAAGCAGAGTTTGGGATATTCATTGGAGAAGAGTTTGGTAGAGGAAAAGGGCATGGAAGAGAAGCGCTTAAGATAATTGTGGATTATGGGTTTAAGGTAATGAAGCTTAATAAGATCTTTTTAAGAGTATTGGAAGAGAATAAAGCTGCAATAAAATGCTATCAGAGTGCAGGTTTTGTCTATGAAGGTATTTTTAAAGACGATATAAAGAGTGGGAATCAATATAAAAATCTTATATTTATGGCGTTATTTAATAAGTAAAGTTAGAAAGTAGGAACTATTTTATCAAAGTAGGTCCTACTTTTTTATCATAACTTCTATAGTGTTTTTGAAAAATGTTTCAGGTTGATATGCATTATAAAAAATAAGGGGGAATCTACTGAAATATAAGTAAAAGATATTGCTAGTTGAGGTATAAACTTATTAAATATTTAATAGATTCTTCACAACAGTTAGATTTCTAACTACGGTGTAGTTTCTTTTGAATAATTTATGATAAGCATAAGAGTCTAAATCTCTGCATAATACTAATGAATTAATACCTAATTTCAATGCACCATCACAATTCTTTATATTATCATCAATAAATAGTGCTTCGTCAGGTGAAACATCCAGTTCTTCAAGGGCTGTTTTATACATTAATTCATTAGGCTTTGAAACACCTTTTTTTGAAGATATAACAAAGGAAGAAAAATAATCTCTTAATCCGGCTGCTTTATAAACATTTTCCAAGGATGGCCAAGCATCTGATATTACTGCTAACTTGTATGATTCACTTAGTTTTGGTATGACATTTATAACATCTTCAAAAAAACTATATTTATTATAATTATATACATAATCCTTTGTAATAGATTCAATATCGTTGTTTGCTAATCCTAACTCAGGCAGACACCTTGAAAATATCTTGTAGTATTCAAGAAAATATGTATATTCCTCTTGCTCATCAAGAATTAACTTTTTTGTGTGAATAAATTTTCCAGCTTCATAGAATGCTAATCTTTTAATATCTGTTGGTATTGAATCAAATTTTTTTTTATCAACATAAGTAAAAAAGTTATTGGTTATAAACCAATGTCCAGTAGTGGGTACATTTAAAACCCTTCCCGAATCAAATAAGATGGCTTTAATTTTATTATTATATTCTGATAAAGGGTTTGTGCTAATAAGTTTCATTAATATATCCTCCAAATTCAACATGGTAATTAATTTCAATTCATATTTAAGTTTATTATTATGTAATCAATTTTTATAACTTGATTATTATGTTAATCTATTAATAGTTATACATCTAGACTTATGTATAACTATCAAATTTACTTGAACCACATAGGATATTAACTTGAATAGAATTCAATTATATTGATTATCATTAGAGGATAACATGAGGTGTTAGAGTTGAAAAAAGACTTACAAGAAATTAAGAATATAGAAGAAAAAATTGGAAAGAAAATAAGTGATATTTTATATAATTTGGAGGTTGAAAACAATAATATTAATGAAGTAAAAGCTTTGAAGAATGACATATATGAAAAAACTTCCAAGGTATTTACCTATAATCTAAGGAAACTAATCCAATTAGAATCAACTCAGAAAAGGTTAGCTAAAAAGATAGGGGTATCAGAGGATTTGCTATCTAAATATAAATCAGGTGATGCTTTTCCATCAATAGAGACTTTGATATACATTTCTCAGATATACAAAATAAGTATAGAAAAGCTTATTGAAATACCATTAAGTTCATCAGACATTGAAGGTTTAGAGTGCAATGAACAAAATGAAATTGATTTTTTTGAAGAAAAATATTATGTATACTTTTTAGTTACTAATGTAGCTATGGAAGGTGCTATACATGAGGGGGTTTTTGAATTTTATAATGATAAGGTAGAGTTCAAGATTCTTTCTAAAGAGAATGTAATTAAAGCTTTTACTGGAAAGTATAATGTCTCAGGCAAGCTGATATTTTTTAACTTACATAGTATTACTGATGGTATGGTATATATAAACATGATTAAACCTAATGTTAATAAAGATAAGTATATTGGCGGATTAGGGATGTTAATGCTTCCTTCAGATGCCAATAGTAAACCATGCACACAAAAAATCCTCTTTAGCAGAATTAAATTAGATAGGGAATTTTACAGTAAAAATATAAGAGATTTATTGAGTTTCACTTTAGAAGGGGAATCTTTTGGGCATGTTAAAGTAGCTCAGTGGGAAGATGAGAGTGCATATAATTTTATTAAAAAGTTGCTTTAGAGAAGTTGTTAGAAGTAAATATATAATAATTGGTTTTATATTATTTGAATAGGGGCATTGTATAAGTAGGGGAATAATAGTTATTCTTAGTAAAGAGTTTATGATATACAAACCTCAAATTTTATAATTATTATTTTGATAATATATGAACTAAGGAGAAAGCAAAGATGCCAACTCTTAATTGGATTGGAGCTATGATAGGGCTTATAGTTGCAGTAATATTAATTTTAAAGAAGATAACTCCAGTATACGCACTTATCACTGGAGCAATATTAGGAGGACTTGCAGGAGGTGCAAGTCTTTCACAGACAGTTAGTATCATTATAAGTGGTACTAGTAGTGTTATGGGTGCAGTAGTTCATGTAATTTCAGCAGGTGTATTGGCAGGTATTCTGATTGAATCAGGGGCTGCTGAAAAAATATCGGAAACTATAGTTGAAAGACTTGGAGAAAGAAGAGTATTATTAGCAATTGCACTAGCAACAATGATTATGACTTCTGTGGGAGTGTTTAATACAGTTGCAATTATAATTGTTGCACCAATTGCTATGTCAGTGGGTAAACGGATAGGTATAACAAAATCAGCAATATTATTCACAATGATAGGTGGAGGGAAGGCAGGAAATATGATTTCCCCAAATCCGAACACAATTGCAGCAGCGCAAGGATTTAATCTAGATTTAGCTAGTGTAATGATAGCTGGATTTATCCCTGCGGTGGTAGGACTTATAGTAACTTATATAATAGCTCGTTTTATAAACTCTAAATGTGTTCATGTTCAGGAAGTAGAGTGGGAATATAGGTCAGTAAATACTAGAAATAAACCTAGCTTTGCAAAGTCTATGGTTGCTCCAATTACGGCAATTCTTTTATTAGCAATCAATCCCATTGGGAATATCTTAAATATTAAAACTTTTATGGAGTTTTATGTTGATTCAATAATAATTTTGCCTAGTGCAGCCTTAATAGGATTATTGGCAATGGGGCAAGTAAAGGAGGTAGTTTCTTATACAACCTCAGGGTTAGATAGAATGACATCAACTGTAATTATATTAATAGGTGCCGGAGCAATTGCTGGGGTAGTATCAAATTCAAATTTAAGTGACGTTATTGTTGATGGTGTAAAGTTAATAGGAATTCCAGGAACATTTTTAGCACCAATAGTAGGCATACTGATGGGTGCAACAATGGCTTCAACTTCTATTGGTACAATTGTGGCGACAAGCACTTTTGGAAAGGCTATCTTATCAACAGGGGTGGCGCCTTTAAATGCGGCGGTTATGCTTCATACAGGGGCAACAGTAATTGACCATTTACCACATGGCAACTTCTTTCACGTTACAAGAGAATCAGTTAAAATGGAAATTAAGGACAGACTAAAAATTATTCCATATGAGAGTATAGTTGGTGGTGTGATGTGCCTTGTTGCAACAATTCTCTATGGCTTATTAAGGTAACAGATATTATGGTGATATTTGGAGGGATGGAATGAAGCGGGATTTAGTTATTGTACTTGCGCCAGATTCTTTTAAAGAAAGTATGGCTGCGAAAGAAGTCTGTGAAGCAATGGAAAGGGGTATAAAAAAAGTAAATAGAAATATAACTTGCATTCATGTGCCAATGGCTGATGGTGGAGAAGGAACAATGCAATCTTTGGTGGATGCCACAGGGGGAAAGGTATATTCGAGGAAGGTAGTTGGACCTCTTGGAAATGAAGTTGATGCACAGTATGGTATTCTTGGTGATAATGAAACAGGAGTATTAGAAATGGCTAGTGCTAGTGGAATTCAACTTGTACCTAAGGATAAAAGAAATCCACTTATAACAACGACATATGGGACAGGACAGCTTATTAAAGCATGTTTAGATAATGGAGTAAAAAAGTTATTAATAGGAATTGGGGGAAGTGCAACTAATGATGGTGGAGCAGGAGCCATCCAAGCATTAGGTGGCAAATTGTTAGACACTAATGGAAAGGAAATTGGTTATGGTGGTGGAGAACTGGGATGCTTAGCTAGAATTGATATAGAGAACCTAGATAAAAGATTGCAAGAGATTATTATAGAAGTTGCTTGTGATGTAACAAATCCGCTGTGTGGAGAAAGAGGAGCTTCTGAGGTTTTTGGACCTCAAAAAGGAGCGACAATTGAAATGGTAAAAATATTAGACGAAAATCTAAAACATTTTGCATTGATTATTAAAGAGCAACTTTGTAAAGATGTAATTGATATACCTGGTGGCGGTGCTGCTGGAGGGCTTGGTGCAGGATTGATGGCATTTATGAACGGTAGGCTGAAACGTGGTATAGAGATGGTAATAAGGTATTCTGGACTTGAAGATAAAGTTAAGAATTCTGATATGGTCTGGACTGGAGAAGGAAGTATAGATTCCCAAACTCAGTATGGAAAAACGCCAATAGGGGTTGCAAGAGTTGCAAAAAAATATAATAAGCCAGTAGTAGCACTAGCTGGTATGGTTGGTGAAGAGATAGATGTATTATATCAAATGGGTATAGACTCAGTTTTTGGAATTACTAAGGGAGCCACATCTTTAAAAGATGCATTGTCAAAAGGACCAGAAAATATAGAAAAGACGGCTGAAAATATTATAAGGTTAATAAATTTAATTTAGAAAAACATAGTTTGGACTATAGTTATCTATAAGAGTTATCGATAATAACATTGCAAGAAAAAATTTACATAGTGATAGTTTGCAAATTGGGCTAAGTATTGACGTAAGACTGAGTTTCTATATGTATTAAGTAAGAAATGAGAAAATTTTGATCCCAAGGTACTTAGAAGATATCACTTGGAGGAATATTGAAGTTATTTATGGAGAAATATATAAGAATGAGGGGATAGGATGGGATTAGCTTATAAGAATAAAATATTAGAATTTCTTAAAGAGAGTGAAGAATCTCTTTTGGTGATAAATGAAACACAAGATATGGAACTGTTTTGTGATAGTTTTAATAAGTTTATTGAATATTTTGTATCTATAGATGAAATTAGAAAGGCTTATAATGATGAGCGTATTGAAGAGATTTTAGGTGAAAGTTCTGAACAGTTAAGTGATTTACTTGTAAAATCTGTTGAGTTAATAAATCAAGATAATCGATCTGATTTTTTATTGTTGTTACCTGAAATTAATAATGCATATGAGAAATGGGCTTCAATGCTAAGGGAGAACTTAAAGTATAAAATAATTGTTTTTGGTATAAATGAAATTTGTACTATTATAGATAAAATTATTGATTTGGATAAAGCAGATATTGTTTTCTATATAAGTGACAATGGTGAAAATGTAGGGTCATATTTAAATGGAAAGATTATTTATGGAATAGAGAGTATTTCGTCAGCACTTTTTGATTATGTGTTTAGTGTTTGTAATAATAATGAAATTGTTGATAAAATAAAACAAAGTGGGATTATCAAGGATGAACAATTAATTGATTATAACTTTTTTAAGAATCTGATTATATCTAGTCCTGAATTTTTTTGTAAGCACCTAGATTTTCTAGCAGAAGAAAAGAATTTTACGGGTATTTTGACAGGATTATCATATGTTCAAAAAGGTGTAGATACAAGCATATTAAGTGGGAATTTTTTAAATCTTGCGTATCCAGGTCAGGATTTATTTTATGACTTTGAAATGTTTAAGTATGCATATAATTATAAAGAAGTGAAAGAAAATCTTAAATATGCAATTATTGGACTTGGTTATTATAGTTTTCATTATGATTTATCTCTAAGCGCAAATGAAGCTAGGGTAAACTATTATTATCCAATAACGAAAAAAATGCATAATAATAAACTAGCGGGTACATACCTAACTTACCAAAATCAATTAGAATACATTCAAGAAAAAATATTGAAGAAAGAACATTTAAATGAAGCTTTCAATCTTGTGCGCAATTATTATGATAAAGTAATAGATAGTAGCAGTATGAAAGAATATAATTGTCAATCACGAACTAACGAAGAGCTTTTAGCTGACATTGAATTTATAAAAAGGGATTATAAAAAAGATTATCCTAAAACAGTTATAGAAAACAAACGAATATTAGAGGATTATTTAAGCTTTTTAGAAGCTAATTCAATTAAACCAATAGTAATTGTATGTCCAACTACAAAGATATATCAAGCATTTACGCCTAAGAAATTGCAGCAAGAATTTTATGAGATAATAAATGAAATATCCTTAAAATATGAGTTTCAATTTTTCGATTATTACTATTCTAATGAGTTTGAAGATTCAGATTTTATAGATGTATCTCACTTAAATTATAAAGGCGCTAAGAAATTTACGAGAATGCTAAATAACGATATAGGTATTAATTAACATAAAAAACCGTGCTATCAAGTACGGTTTTTTATTAATGGTATATAGATTTAATTATACGATACTTAAGAAAGTGATATGTGAATGCTTGAGTTTTCTATTAATACTATTTAGGTTTAACTAAATTCATGAATTTGCTTAGAAAACCTGCATTAGTGCTTTCTATTTCCATTTCTTGTTGGATATAGTAAGCGTCTTGAATGACTCCTTTAAAGTCTTTAACTTCTTTTATTAAACGCTCATTTACATCTAAAGATGATTGTGTAAAAGTGTTAAAATCATTATGTAAGCTAAGTTTTAAATCTTCACTTTTGCTATCAACTATTTCAGAAACAAAGTCTGTGGTAGCAGCAACAAATTTCTCATTTAAATCTAAGTTAACTTCATTAGCGTTAGAGAATTTAGAATTTAATTGTTCGATAATTTCATTGAATAAGTTTTCCTTAAATTCATTAAGAGTTTTGTTTTGAGCTTCAATAATTGATGAACTAATATTTTGAAGATGTAATGAATTTAAGTTTTGTATATCACTAATTAATTGGTCTTTAAAATCTTTAAGTTGAATTTTTTGTTCTTCTTTAATTAAGTTAATAAGCTCTTCAACAGATAGTAAGTTACTTTCTGTAGTTTCTGCTTCAGCATCACTTAAAGGTAATTCACTGCAATAATCTTGAATCTCTTTAAGAGTCATGCCTCTATTTTTCAACTTAATCAAAAATTCTAAATTATCAACATCATTATTAGTAAAATGTAATTCTTTATCAACTATCGAGATTTTCAAAAGATCATCAAATATATTTGTATAGTATTTTATATTGTCAATACTTTCGTTTAATAAATCAGCTACTTGATTAATAGAATAATACAGTATTTCGCCTCTTTTTTTGTTTTGAATTTTTTTATTAGTTTTCTCTGAATTTACAAATTTATCCTTAAATTCCATAATAATAAATTCCCCCTCTTTTCTTTTTTCGAAGAGTGAGGATATAAACTTAAGTGTTTATTTGGAATTTTTTTGAAAAAAATACAAAAATATATAAAGTTCAGTGTAACTTGTTTCGATAATATATATTATACAATATAACAAGGGAGAGTAATCATGGAAAAAGGTAAGATGTTATTAGTTTCATTAGGACAAGGCGCGGGAAATATAGTAGATGGGTTATTGAGTAGAAATCCTAGATATAATGGTTTATTTCTAAATAGTAGTTTGTTTGATATTAAGCCGTTAAAAAATGCAGATATGTCAAAGAACGTATATCTTTATCCAGGTACAGATGGTTCAGGAAGAGATAGAAATAAGTCTAAGGAAATGATAAAAGATAATGTAAATTCTATAGGAACATTGCTAAGTAAATATCCTTTAACAGAAGTTGTTGTTGTATTTACAACTATGGCAGGGGGAACAGGTTCTGGGGCAGTAAAAACCTTTATACAAATAGTGAAAAAAGTATTACCAAAGGCAAAGGTAAATGTAGTAGCAATTTTACCTAGCCTAAAGGAAGATGAATTGGCATTTAAGAACACTATCGAATGTTGGAATGATATAAATAGTATAATGGATTTAATAAGTGACGTAAAATTTGTAGACAACAATAAGAGAAATACATATAAAGAAATTAACAATGAAGTAATTGAGAGTTTAGATTTAGCTTATAATATAATAGGTATTCATGCAGATGGTAGTATTGATAATAAAGATTCATTTAGAATAAACACAGCAGAAGGATCAGGTCTTATTTTAAAGTTATATGATGGTTTAAAAGATGTAAAAACTGCTATTGATTTGGCTATAAAAAATAGTGTTTTTGTTCAACCAGATGTATATTATTGCGATTACTTAGGTATTAATTTGAAGGTTGATGGATATGATCCATATGAAGTTTCTAAATTATTTGAGGTTTATAAAAGTACATATATTACATATAATAACAAGAATAACATAGTAGTCCTTGGAGGATGTGAAACTCCAACAGAATCAATAAACTTAATTAAAATGGCTTTAGACGAAAAAAACAAAAGAAAATTATCAAGAAATAAAAAAAGAAGTGTTATTATTGATATAGATACAGATGGTATAGATAATAAAGAAGATATAGATGGGTTAAATAACAGTGAATTAAATGACTTATTTGAAGATAATTATGCTTTTTAAATATCACCTAGTTGAACATAACCAGATATATCTATACAATGGTAATATAAAGTACAAATACATTACGACTGGAAGGTGGGCAAATTAAGTTACTGCTTTAAATTTAGATTACACTAATGTATGTAGTTCAGATAAAAGCAATAATATATTGCTTTGTCCATAAGATATATTACTAGGAAGGTATAGAAACGGTGATTTTAATATGAATATAGTTATGTACAAAGGAAATTTCAATTATGGTGTTGTAAGTTATTTTGTAGATGAATTAGTACAGGTTTTTAGAAAAAGAGGTCATCATGTGGAGATAATGGACATAGTAGGGCTAGAAATAGAAGAGGATAAACGTGGAGATGAGTTAGAGCTTGCAAAGATTTTTAAGATTGACGAATCTGTTGATTTGGTTCTAACATTTAATGGAGTTGGGTTTATTGGAGACAATGAATTATTTCATAAGTTTAAGGTGATTTTTGGAGCTTTGTTAATAGATCATCCTTTCCATCAGTATGAGAGAATAGTAAGAACAAAACCTAAAAATATATTTTATAGTATGTATGATGAAGGAGCCATAGCAACAGCAGAGAAGTATATAAATAGTGAAAATATATTTACGCACCTAATGCATGGTGGAAGCTACGCAAAAAATAGTTATATTAAAAAAGAGTATGATGTTGTAGTAATTGGTGGGTTGGATGAACGCTATCTTAACATAGATAATGTAGTGGACCAATACATTGGTGATGAACTGGGGAAAATTGCAAAAAAATTGTATGAAAAAGCAAGCAAAGATTATTGCAAAACTTTGGACGAACATCTAGAAGGTATAATAAAGGACATGGTTCTTCCAGATGAATTAATAAAGATGGATCAGTTTAAAGAGATAATAAGATATATATATATTCAAGTAGATCTTAGGTTAAGAGCAAAAACAAGATATGAATCAGTGTTATGGTTACTAAAAAACGATATACAAGTTAACTATTTTGGAAATTGTGAAAATGAAGAATTAAGGAAGTATAGAAATTTTATATATCATGGTTCGATTGGCTACGAAGAAGTATTAGATGTTATGGCAAAGTCTAAAATAATAATTCATGATGTTCCTTGCTTTAAAAATGGAAGCCATGAGAGAGTATTTTCAGCGATGCTCAATGGTGCATTAGTAGTAGCAAATTATAATAACTATTCATATAACATTTATCAAGATGGAGAAAGTATAGTTTTCTATGATATAAATAATTATCAGGATATGGTGGATAAGGTTAAATACTATTTAGAGAATGAGCAAGAAAGATTACGTATAGCAAATAATGCATTGGAAATAACATCGAAGTATAATACTTGGGAAAATAGAGCAGATGAAATACTTAGAGTTTATGAGATAATGAGAGGCATGCGGAATAGTAAAGAAGAAGTAGTTTAATACATATAGTCATTAGCTATAATTACAACATATACAGGCTTGAATCTTCAAATGTGAGAGATTTAAGCCTTTATTTATATATATATTATTAAATAAAATTAGTTCTTCAACTGGCTTTTGTTTTAGAGTATTTCCTTCTAAAGTTAACTCTCTTGGAATTGTTAAATAATGAGCCCCCATATTTTTATCTAAAGGATAATCAATTTCTGGCATACCAACCCATCCAAACCTTAGGATCTCTTACATGGCCAGTATAACTATCTGGAAATTCTTTAATTAAAGGATTTTCTGATGACTTTTCTATTGGATAGTCATAGTTTATTATAGCTAAGCATTGGTTAGCTGTTCTGTTAGTACTTGAGTATTTTATATTACCAGTATAATATAAATAAACCTTATTATCTTTATTAGTCTATTACCAGAATATGGACCATTACGGTTATATTCTTCAGTAGGGATTATTGCTACCAAAATATGATTCCAATGGATTAAGTCTTTTGATTTTACAGGAGCTCAATGTTTTAAAACGTGTGTCGGTCCAAAGGAATACCATTGGTAAAAAACGTAGTACTCTCCATTGTAATGGCAAAGAGCATCAGAGTCATTTATTAAACCACATTGTGAATGAATATGAAAATTTGGCATCTAGAGAACTCTTTTTGTAATATTAATTAGTTTTTCTAATTGTCCTTCTTTCGCATCTAAAATTGTTCTATTATCATTAGATTTTGAATTTTCCACGATACTAAGCCCACCACCATCACTAGTTATAACAGGTATTCATCATAGCTTCCATGCTGTAGAAGTAGGATTAGTAGATAATAAAGATATGGTAATAAACTTCTTATTACCAATATGGGTAATGGCAAATGTTGAACAAGGTGGTGCTTCACTTGCATTATACTTCAAAACTAAAAATCAAAAAATTAAAGCAATCGCAGCTCCAGTTTCATTATTCTGTTTATTAGGAATTACTGAAGCAGCTATCTTTGGAGTTAACCTAAGATTTGTTAAACCATTTATTGCAGCAGCTATTGGTGGTGCTCTTGGTGGTGGATATATGGTATTGATGAAAGTTGCAATGAATGGACTGGGTGTGACTGGTATACCAGGTATTGTAATAGTATCAGGGTCATCTATGATGCATTATATCATAGGTATGATTTTAGCTTTTGCTGCAGCATTCATTGGAACATTAATTCTAGGCTTTAAGGATGAAGAAGCTTAAGGATAATTAAGAAAAGCATACTCTAACAATTTAGGGTATGCTTTTCTATTAGTTGCAAGTTGATAAAATAGTACCAAATAACTTTACTATAAAACATACATGGATTAATATAAATTTAGTTTAGTCTAATTCTGTGTGCTATTAATAAAAGGAGATAATAATATGAAAAAAATATTATGTATAGGCGAATTATTAATTGATTTTATATGTTCAGATATAGATAATTCTTTAATTGAAGGTACAAATTTTATAAAGAAAGCTGGAGGAGCACCTGCTAATGTTACAGCGGCTATATCAAAGCTTGGCGGAAGTGCAACCTTTGGTGGAAGTGTAGGTGCTGATGCATTTGGGTTATTTTTAAAGAAGACCTTAGATGACGTAGCTGTAGACACATCTTTGTTAAAGGTTTTGGAAAAACAAAATACTACTCTTGCGTTTGTTTCATTAAAAGAAAATGGCGAGAGAGATTTTATATTTAATAGAGGTGCAGATGAGAATTTTTGTTTAAGTGATAAAGAATATCAGCTGTTAAATGATTATGAAATAGTCCATTTTGGTTCAGCTACTGCATTATTAGGTGGAGAACTTAAAGAAACCTACTTAAAGTCAATGATGAAAGCTAAAGAACTTAATTTATTCATTTCTTTCGATCCAAACTATAGAGTTGATTTATGGAAAGGACGAGATAATGAGTTCATAGATGCTGCAAAAGAATGTTTAAAGTATGCAGACTTTGTTAAAGTAAGCGATGAGGAAGCTAAGATTTTAACAGGAAAAGAAGATTTGAAAGAAGCTGCTAAAGACTTATGCGTTTGGGGTGCAAAGACTGTTGCTATAACTCTTGGTAAAGAAGGAACGATGATTACTGATGGCACTAATTTAGAAATAATACAAAGTATAAAGATAAAATCAATTGATTCTACAGGCGCAGGAGATGCTTTTGTTGGAGCAACTTTATATAAATTATCTTTAGAAGAGTCTTCAAAAGAAGTTGTAAGAACCTTTTCAAACTTTAAAAAGATTATTCAATTTGGCAACATAGTTGGTGCAATAGTTTGTACAAAGCTTGGAGCAATCGCAGCGATTCCAACATTAGATGAGGTACGTAGCTTTATAGAAGAGTAAGTTTATTTTAAATACTAAAATAATCATTATTTACATTAATAAAAGTTGAAGAATTGTTAAGATGAAGAGTAAATGTATTTATTAAAGGATGAAACAAAAGTTGTCATTAAGATTAAAAGTTTACACTGAGTTCATAAGTAATAAGTATAGTTAATTCATAAACATTATTGAAGCTTATATAAATGAAATTGCAGTAGAAATATTTTAAAGGGAAAGTGGTAAAATTATTGGATCGATAGTTTTGCGACTTTCCTTTTATTATACGTCGATATATATAATCGCCTTTAAGTGTCAATGAAAATTTTTATAAAAATAAATTAATACGACAATAAAAGTATAAAAATGATTCCTCATTGAGGAAATAACATGATATGATAAGTCTAATAAATAAAAGAATGTTAGGGAAAATGTAATTTTTATATTTTAAATTTTAAAGATATTGAATAAAGTTAAGAAAGCAACTAATGAGGAGGGACAATACATGTACAGTTTTAAAAATGATTATAGTGAAGGTGCTCATCCAAGAATATTGAATGCATTGTTAGAATCAAACTTTGAGCAGAATGAGGGATATGGTGAAGACCATTATTCAATCAAAGCTATAGAACTGTTAAAAGAGGAAATTGAATCTAAGGATATAGATATTCATTTTTTAGTAGGAGGGACTCAAACTAATCTCACAGTTATTTCAGCATTTTTGAGACCACATGAGGCGGTAATCTCTGCAGATACAGGACATATCCTTGTACATGAAACTGGCGCTATTGAAGCTACTGGACATAAGGTGATTTCTGTTGAAGTAGAAGATGGAAAGTTAAGGGTGGAGCACGTAAAGAATGTTCTTGAGATGCATACAGATGAACATATGGTAAAGCCTAAGCTTGTGTACATATCAAATTCTACAGAAATAGGGTCCATATATAAAAAGCAAGAACTAGAAGAGCTAAGTGGTTTTTGTAAGGAAAACAACTTAATTCTGTATATTGATGGTGCGAGACTTGGATCTGCTTTGTGTTCAGAAGAGAATGATTTAAAAATGTCAGATCTTGCTAGATTAGCTGATGCTTTCTATATTGGAGGTACCAAAAATGGAGCATTGCTTGGAGAAGCTTTAGTAATATGTAAAGAAGCTTTAAAAGAAGATTTTAGATTTCACATAAAACAAAAAGGAGCTATGTTAGCCAAAGGTAAGCTTTTAGGTATACAGTTCCTTGAGCTTTTTAGAGATAAATTATATTTTGACCTTGCATCCCATGCAAATAAACTAGCAACTTTACTTATCAATGAAATTGAAACTATGGGATATAAATTTTTAGTACATTCGCCATCTAATCAAGTATTCCCTATCCTACCAAATAAGGTAATTGAAAAGCTACAAGAAAAGTATTCATTTTATATGTGGTCAAAGGTTGATGATGAAAACTCATCAATTCGTCTTGTAACATCTTGGGCAACAAAAGAAGATGCAGTTAAAGCTTTCATTGAAGATCTGAAGAGTTTAACTATATAAGTTGCAACAATGAATCTCAGATAATCCTCAATTATCTGAGATTTTTGGTGAGCCTAAGACTTTTATTTTTAGTTGTTCTTTTTTTAATGTTTCTTCAATATGTTGTGTATTTTGAAGAGTATCTATATAGAGAGATATATCCTCTAAGTTAACTTTGTGTTTTGAAAATTCAATTTGTTCTTCACTAAGTGGTATTCTGATAATTTCCTCTTGGGTATAGTTATTTTTAGGATTAGGTGATCCAAGATTTTTTTTCTCTATTATTAATTCTTCTCGATTAATAGGAATAGTAAAATTTTTTTCTTCAGAGAATGTGTGTCTATAAATATTCACCTCTCCTATTGTTATCCATTCTTTTACAACATCAAGTTGCTCTTCTTTAAGCTTTAAAGTTATGTTTGATTTATCCTCAGAGGTATTTATATTTGAGGTATCCATTTGTTTATTAGTACTTATTAAATTATTTGACATTTGATTATCCCCCAATTATTTTTTAAAACACCTCGCGAATAAAAGTAAATTTCCGAGGTGTTTTAAATATATAATATTAGTATTCGTTATTATCTGTATCAATTATGTCTGCATCACCGATTGTATTTACTCTAGCTTCTTCTCTTCTAACAGTCTCATTTATATGCTCTGTTTCTTCAAGGGTGCGTTTATGAGCTGAAACTTCTCCTGTTATTACAGTACGCTTTCCTACATTAACTTTTTCTTCAGTGACAGGTATTCGAATAGTTTCTTCGTTAGCTATAGGAGAATCAGTTGACTCATTATCTAAAGATCTTCTTTCTATTACTACTTCTTCACGAGATACAGGGATATCTAATTCTTTATGCTCTTCAATAATCTCTTTACCAAACTCTACTTCGCCCTTTTGAATTTTACTTTTTTCCACATTAAGTTCTTCTTTACGTAGTTGAAGTTTTGCATCATCAGTAGTTTTTTTTATATTATCATCATCACTGTCACCAAAAATTCCTCCGAATATACTCATCACCTATACCTCCATATATCAATAAATTTTCTGCATTTATATGTTGTCCTGAAAAACTGTTAATATCCTGTACTAAGGTTGGATATAAAAGCAATATATAGGTACGAGGTGTTTGAAAAATTTGTTACTTTTGTTTTAAATGTAGATATTCAAATAAAGAGTATTCATAACTTAATTTATTCCCAAATATATCACGATACTTCGATGTAATTTCAGTATTACAAGTTATATAATTTGTAAAAATGTTTTAGGAAGAATAAATATTTAAATATTTATTGGAATTATCAATTTTTATATTGGTAAATGGTATAATTTTGATAGTAATGCTATTAGGAGGGCTAATTTTCAAAGTCAGATTGAATAAGTTTCATTAGCACTTGTACTTGAATTGGTTATAGTGTTTCCTATTTTTATAGTTAAAACTGTATATTTAAATTTAATTAGTTGCGAATCAAAGAAGGAGATTAATTATGTCAAAAGAAAATAGAGGGAAATTAGAGATAGAGTTATACAAAGATTTAAGGATTGATTGCAAAAAGTGCTTTGGATTTTGTTGCATTGCATTGTATTTTTCAGCTTCAGATGGATTTCCTACTGACAAAGAGGCAGGAGAACCATGTATAAACTTATGTAAGGATTTTAGCTGTGCTATCCACAAAGACCTTAGGAATAAGGGCCTTAAAGGATGTACTGCTTATGATTGTTTTGGAGCAGGGCAAAGAGTTGCACAAGGTACATATAGAGGAGAGAACTGGCAGCAAAATAAAGAATTATCAAAACAAATGTTTCAAGTTTTTTTGGTTATGAGACAACTACATGAAATGTTATGGTATTTAACAAACGCTTATATAAAACAAACAGATAATAATATCAAAGATAAAATTAATTATATGATAAACGAAACGGAAAGACTTACTCATCTTGACCCTAATTCTTTACTAGTTACAGATATAGATTTACATAGGAATCAGGTTAATTCTCTACTTCATCAGACTAGTGAGTTTCTCCGCACAAAAGTTTTAAAAGGTCAAAAAACTTCTTTGAAACGTAAGAAAACAATTGCAGGAAGGTTAGATTTAATTGGTACTGACCTTAGAAAAACAAACCTTAGAGGAGCAGATCTAAGAGGAGCATTCCTTATCGCAGCGAATCTTAGTGATGTTGATTTAAGTTATGCAGATCTAATTGGAGCGGATTTAAGAGATGCAGATATAAGAGGTACCAATCTTGAAAATAGCTTATTTATAACTCAAGCTCAGGTTAATACAGCTAAGGGAGATTCAAAAACAAGATTACCTAAGTCATTGACACGCCCTCAATATTGGTCTAAATAGAACTAGTCTAAAAATTGTTTTGTGCCTATAATTAATATAGAATCACATGGTAAATTCAGCTGCAAGAATTGCAACGAAAAGCGTTAGAAATTGATATTGAAGTTGCAGATATTTAAAAAGATTAACGGAAAGAACTATTTTACCAGAGGGTTTAGGAATGAATATATACTTTTAGATTACTTTTAGTTATTATGAGTTTTTATAAATATAGTTATGTTAAATAATAAGTTAAATGTTTATTGGAATTGTTAACTTTTTTATGTCACGATGTTATAATGTTCATGTTATAGATTAAATTTGAAATGAAGCATAATATTAAGTGATGTAAATACAAGAGTTTATGTTTATGGGAAAGACTATTTTATGACTAGGATAAGGTTGTGCTGAACTCATAAAATAGATTTTATAATAAATATCTTAGGAGGGCTAACAATTGAAAATCACAACATTTAAAAGGAAAGGTTTTATACTTTCACTTGTACTTGCTTTAGTTGTAGTTTTTTCTAGTTCTATAACTAAAACTGCATACTCAATAACAGGAACTGGTACAAGTACATCTCCATACTCTGTGGCACAGGCAATAGCAAATCAAACTAGTACTGTAAAAACTGTTCAGGGTTACGTAGTTGGACAACCAACAACTACTACAACAGTTCTAAAAAGTGGATTTACAGGGAATACGGCTATAGCAATTGCTGATAGTGCAACAGAAACGAATACTTCAAGCATGATTTATGTTCAAATTTCTACTACATATCAAGCTACATTTGGATTAAAAACAAATCCTAGTTTAAAAGGAACTCAAGTTAAGGTTACAGGAACACTAACTGCATATTTTGCTCATGCAGGAATAAAAAGTATTACTGGTATAGCTAAGGTGACTTCTTCAGATGATAATACAAGCGGCGGAAGCACTGGTGGTACTACAGGTGGAAACACTGGTGGTACTACAAGCGGAAGCACAACATCATATGATACTACATACTATGCTTCAGCTATGGGTAAAACTGGGGCAACTTTAAAATCAACACTTCATGAAATAATTGATGATCACACAAAATTATCATATGAAGCTGTTTGGAATGGAATAAAGGATACAGACCAAGATCCTAACAACTCAAACAATGTTATATTATTATATACAGGACGTTCACAATCAAAATCTTCAAATGGTTCAGGTGTTGATAACTGGAACAGAGAACATGTATGGGCAAAGTCTCATGGTAACTTTGGTACTTCAGCAGGCGCAGGAACAGATTTACACCATCTAAGGGCAACAGATGTATCTGTAAATAGTACAAGAGGAAATCTTGACTTTGATAATGGTGGAACTCCAGATAAAGAGGCTACATTATGCAAATATGACAGTGATTCATGGGAACCTAGAAATGCTGTAAAAGGTGATATAGCTAGAATGTTATTCTATATGGCTGTAAGATATGAAGGCGATAATGGAGAACCAAACTTAGAATTAAATGATAAAGTTAATAATGGCACTAATCCATATATGGGAAGATTAAGTGTATTACTCCAATGGAATCAACAAGACCCTGTTGATGATATGGAAAGAAGAAGAAATGATATAATATTTAATAAATATCAACATAACAGAAATCCTTTTATTGATCATCCAGAATGGGTAAATCAAATTTGGAACTAATTAGTGTATTAGTATAAAATAATTGTGAGTTGAGACTGTAAGGAAGATAACTCTTTCTTATAGTCTTTTGTTATCTAGAAATAGGTCAAAGCAATTGTAATAGTTTATGTAAAATTAATCATACCTATGGATAACTAGTCTATTTTATGAATATGTTTACATTAAAACTTTAATATGTTACTATGATAGCGATAAAAACTACCAGCATAAACAAGAGGAGAAACTGGGATGGAAGATAGCAAAAAACATATAAGTAGGGAATTAATTTTAGAAACTACGTTAAGCTTAATCGATGAGAATAAAAGTATTAAGGATGTAAGTTTAAGAGTTATTGCTAAAAAGGTAGGATGTGCTCATACAAATTTATATAATTATTTTAGTAGCTTAGAAGAAATCTTTTGGGAGACACTAGGAGAGTTACTTCTTATAATGATAGAGTTTTGTGGCAATGGTGTAGATGAAGAAACTAATCAGGAAAGAAAAATCTTTTTAGTTTTTTCAAATTTAATTGACTTTTGTATGAATCATCCGGGTTGGTATAGCTTTATATGGTTTGAACCTATGGGAGGCAAACCTTCCCCAAGGGTTATTGAAATACTAAAAAGGCCGGGAGCAAAACTTGCTGAACTTATAAAAATTGCCAATAACATCTCTAATGAGAGAGCAAAACTAATTTATGATATATTACATAGTTATATGCATGGTGAGTTGAGCAAGTGGATTAATAAACGAAGTTTCATTAGTAAAAGTGAGCAAACAAAGCAAATAATTTTGTCTAGAATAAAAGGTTTATATAGATTACTACTAAAAGAAGGTGAACAATTAGAAAAATTTATAGAGATTCAAAATTAGGAGGTGTATTTGATGGTAATGTTATATATTAATTTAGTGAACAAGCTTAGATGCTGTGCAAAGTCTGTATGATGACTAGATGGTGACAGTTGCACAGTGTTTATAGTTGCCATTTATTGAGATATAGATACAAATAGTGAACAGATAATTTAATCTAGAAATTATCATATTCACTGATATTTTAGATGATATATCTAGAAAATAAGTTATAAGTTTTGTTAATGTAATTTATATAAGTCAATAAGTATACTACAGATTTTGCATCCTTAAACGTTATATATGAATTTAAGGAGCATATTGATATGGAGTATAAAAATGGTATAGATTTATTTCCACAGGAATTATTAAAGGAAATCCAGAAGTATGTAAGTGGTGGATTAGTATATATCCCGCAAGCTAGCGATAATCGCAAGAGTTGGGGAGAACTTTCAGGAAGTAAATTAGAGCTAGGTAAGAGAAATTTGGAAATCAAACAAAGGTTTAGCGAGGGCGTGGAAATTTCACAACTGGCTATAGAATATTGTCTTGCAGAAGAGACAATTAAAAGAATTGTATATTCGAAAAAAAAATAATAGGAGCTGTTTAGGATATTAAACAGCTCTAATATTATAATCTTAAGAAAACTTATTTCATTTTAAATATCTTAATGTTTTTACTTGGACTTTCAGTTTTACCTACTTCTAGGCTTCCTACATAAACGCCACTATTTAACCAATCATACTTGCCTTCAGTTACTTCAAAACGGGATGAAGTTTTAATCCTATTACTATGCTCTTCTTTCAATTCTAAGTATCCTTCGTTTTCAATAGATATATATGTGCCATCATCTGTCTTTAAGATATATTTTGAGAGGTGATGCTCCGTATCATTATTTATAACCGTGTTCCAATCATATCCGCCAGGTAAGACTTTTCCTTTAACATTCACTCCGAAAAATGATCCACCTTTAATAGGAACTACCTTAAGATAGCCTCTAGGGGTATTGCCAACTTCTTCAGATTCACCTGTTTCTACAATTAGTGTCAAAACTAAATTAGCTTCTAATAACATATATTTAAGAACCTCCCGACTTATATAATTAATGAATATATTTATTTTTAATAAGATTAAGTTTTTACGAAATCATCTCTGTAGTATATTTTACCGGTATCATCATTTAATATTATGAAATTTATTTTTAAGAAAGTTGTGAATGCGAAAGAATAAATAAGCGTATATCATATTGTTTGATATATACAATATTATTATTACTCTATATAATTTTTAATTTTATTAGAGGCAAATAAGCAAATTCATAGGTAGTTAACCACGTATGTAAATAAGCATATAAAAAATGTTCAATTGCATAATTTAAAAACTTTCTTTTATAACTGAAGATAAGAGTATTTATTTTTTTTTAGAGATATACTAAGCAAGAAGGAAATATGGTTTTACAGTACATTAGAAATGGGTATTTAATCTTTACGGCAAGGTGTGAAAGCATCTCATACTAATTATTTCTAATGAGTATTGGATTTGTCATAAGGTGTACAAAAATTAATGATGTATTTGCATAGTTGCGAAATGTGACAAAATTCGAAGAAAAAATTTAATTTAAATATAAATTTTATTAAAATTAAGAACGATAGTACTAATGAGGTGATAAAAATGAAGTTGGTGTTAACAAATGATAAATTGATAGGTGAGATTTTAGCAAATCCTATATATACAGAGAATGGAGTAATGTTTCTTAATAAGGGAAACTTAATAACTGATAAAGCTATATCAAGATTAAAAGCAATGGGTGTCACAACTGTGTATATTGAAGATAATAATGATGAGATTGATCTACAAGAAGTTTTGGCTACACCTATCAAACTTCAAGCAATAAAAGCTATAAAAGAAATTTTTGAAGAAGTAAAAAAGAAGGAATATGTAAACGAAAAAAGAGTTTCAGAAATTGTTCGTGATATTATGGGTAATATTAATTTATCAGAGAATGCTGCTATGATAAGTAATCTCGTACCTAATGATGAAATTTCTAAGTTGGCAGTTCATTCTTTAGATGTAACTATCTTGACAATTATGGTTGGTATACGTAAGAATTATGATGATACAAGGTTATTAAAGTTAGGAGCAGCAGCTCTATTACATGATATAGGACATTTATTTACTGATGATAAGTACCATGTAAAAAGGGCACAAGAAATATTAAAAAGGAATCCATCAATTTTATCAACCACATATATGGCTATATATTATATGTATGAAAGAGAAGATGGATCTGGATTATTCAAAGTTCCTGGTGAAAAGATACATGAATTTGCTAAGATACTTGGTATATGTAATGAATACATACATGATATAAGTGGAGAAAAAGCAATGCTTCCTCATGTAGCGATAGAAAAAATTACAGCAGAGGCAGTAAATAAATTTGATAAAACAATCTATAAGGAATTTTTGAAATCTGTATACTGTTATCCTAATGGATTACAAGTAAAATTAAATAATGGACAAAAAGGTATGGTTGTTATGCAAAATAATGAATCTACTACAAGACCTATTTTAGCTGTTAAATCACAAGATAGTTATAGGTTTTGTAATTTACTTGAGCCAGAAAATTTAACATTGTTCATAGATGAGGTTATAATGCAATAAGTTGTTTTATAGGTTTTAAAATAGGAAGAGATCCATATAAATGTGAGATAAATTGCGAAATATGAAATTTAAATACTAAAAAGGAATTCCTTTGGGTTCAAGGGGTTCCTTTTTGATTCGATAATATATTATATTAGCTATGTCATTTTATTCTTAATAGTATATTATTTTAAAAAAATTTACTAAATAAGCGTTGTTCAGCCAAGATGCTTATGATAATATGTAATTCTAAACATAATATGTAAAATAATGAATTATTTTGTTGCAGTTTTGATTCGAGCCTAAATATAAGAATTAATAGTAGTTGATGAGGGGATAAAAATGAAATTGGTTTTATTAAATAAGAATTTAGTTAATAAGACATTAGCAAATTCTATATATACAGAAAATGGTGTTATGTTTGTAAGTAAAGGAAACATTATAACTGACAGTTGCATAACAAAGCTAAAGAGAATGGGATTTACCACTGTATATATTGAAGATGGTAATGATGAAGTTACTCTTCAAGAAGTTTTGGAAGCGCCTATAAAGCTTCACGCGATAAAGGTGTTGAAACAAATTTTTGATGATACGAAAAGAAGAGAATATGTCAATGAAGTAAAGGTATTGGAAGTTGTTACTGATATTATGAGAAATATTAACTTATCAGAGAATGCTACTATGATAAGTAACTTAGCTGCGAAGGATGATATATCCAAATTGGCTGTGCATTCTTTAGACGTAGCAATTTTGGCTATAATGGTTGGTATTCGTAAAGGTTACGATGAAAAGAAGATAATGAAACTAGGAATAGCTGCTTTGTTGCACGATCTAGGTAAATTGTTTATTGATGATAAGTTTCATGTAAGAAAAGCTAGAGAGATATTAAAGAAAAATCCATCAATGATGTCAACTACATACATGGCAATATATTATATGTTTGAAAGAGAGGATGGTTCAGGACTATTTGGACTTCCTGGTGAAAAGGTACATGATTTTGCTAAAATACTTGGAATATGTGATGAATATATAAATGATATAAATGGAAAAAATGCAATGTTGCCGCATGTAGCAATAGAAAAAATTACTGCGGACGCAGTAAACAAGTTCGATAAGGAAATATATAAAGACTTTGTAGAATCTGTTTATTGTTATCCTAATGGACTGCAAGTGAGATTAAATAATGGGGAAAAAGCAGTAGTTGTTATGCAAAATATTGGTTCTACAATAAGGCCTATTTTGGCTGTTAAAACTCGAGAACAGTATAAGTTTTGCAATCTAATTTCGCCAGAAAATCTAACCTTGTTTATAGAGGAAGTAATACTGCAATAAATATAATTGTATATTTTAGAAATACAGAGAAAGCATTGTTCTTATAGAGGATGATGTTTTTCTTTTTACAAATAGAAAGTAATTAATATTGTGTTATTTTAGAGGAATATTTTGCAATTGTAAATAAATATATTTTGGTATTATGTTATCATGAAGAGAAAAATTTAATAAATTAAGTGATTATTTTTAGGAGGTTTATTATGTCAAAATGGCTTGATAATGCAGTGTTCTACGAAATTTATCCACAAAGTTTTAATGATACTAACTCTGATGGAATTGGTGATATTCAAGGTATTATAGAGAAATTGAGTTATATACAAGAATTAGGATGTAATGCAATATGGATAAATCCTTGTTTTGCTTCGCCTTTTGCAGATGCAGGATATGATGTTGAGGATTATTTTAATGTTGCAACACGTTATGGAACAAATGAGGATTTAAAGGAACTTTTTGAAAAAGCCCATGAAAAAAATATTCATGTAATCTTAGATCTAGTGCCAGGACACACTTCTATTAATCATCCTTGGTTTAAGGAGTCTATGAAAGCAGATGAAAATGAATATACTCATAGATACATATGGACAGATAGTATTTGGGAAGATTTTAAGAATATAACGAGTATTGCAGGATGTATTCGTGGAATATCAGAAAGAGATGGAAGTTGCGCAGTAAACTTTTTCTCAACACAGCCAGCATTAAATTATGGCTTTGCAAATCCTGAGAAGAGTTGGCAGTTCGCTACTGATTCAAAAGAAGTAATTGCTACTGTTGAAGCGATGAAAGACGTAATGAGGTTTTGGTTAAACATGGGGTGTGACGGATTCCGAGTGGATATGGCTGGGTCCTTGGTTAAAAATGATGTTGATAGCAAAGAAACAATTAAGTTGTGGCAGAATTTTAGGGCATTTCTTGATAGAGAATTTCCAAATGCAGTGCTTATTTCTGAATGGGGAGAGCCTGATAAATCTTTGATGGGTGGATTTCATATGGACTTTTTATTGCATTTTGGGCCATCTCATTATTTAGATTTATTCCGTGAAGAAAATCCATATTTCTCAAGAGAAGGGAAAGGAGATATATCTAAGTTTGTTAATAGATATATGGAAAATTATGAGCTAACAGATGGCAAAGGGTTAATGTGCATTCCTTCTGGCAATCATGACATGGGTAGAATAAAACAGAGACTTGATGATGAAGAAATAAAAATTGCTTTTGCATTTTTACTTACAATGCCAGGAGCGCCATTTATCTATTATGGTGATGAAATAGGTATGAATTATGTAGAAAATCTTGTATCTGTAGAAGGTGGCTATGGCAGAACTGGGTCACGTAGCCCAATGCAATGGGATGATAGCTTGAATGCTGGTTTCTCTGATGCTAAGAAAGAAGATTTATATATAATGCAAGATTCAAGAGAGGATAGACCAACAGTTAAAAATCAACAAGATACAGAAAATTCATTATATAAAGAGGTGCAGAAATTAATTAAGATACGACTTGAAAATGAACCACTTTGCTCTAATGCAACTATAGAATTTTTATGTGCAGAGGCAAAAACATATCCACTTGTGTATAAGAGGACTGGAAAAGAAGGCAGTGTTCTGATTGTATTAAACCCTTCAAATAAAGAAGCAGTTTCTAAAGTAACGATAGAAACAACAAGTAATGAAGTGATTTATTCAAATAATGGAGTTGCAAATATAGAGAATGATACAATTATTGCACCTCCTTGCTCTGCAAGTATATTTAAATTAGCTTAAATTGGCTATAGAAATTAATATTAATTATGTGGGGGTAGTTATGTATATTAATAAAGAGACGCAAAATATGTTAAACGAATTTTCACAGCTTCAAGAAGTGGAAGGTATTTTACTAGCAGGATCATACGCTACAAAAACTAATGATAAAAATTCAGATTATGATATTTATATATACGTAACAAATGAAATAGCAATAGAAAAAAGAAAAACAATCACTGGCAAGTACTGTAGTTATATGGAACTTAATAATAACTTTTGGGAAACTGAAGATGATGGAGTATTGAAGGAAAGTGGAGTTCCGATAGAGATTATATATAGAAATTTAGATGCTTGGGATAAGGTATTAAGCAGAATTTTAATAAAGTACGAAGCAGATACAGGGTATACTACTTGCTTTTGGGCAAATGTATTAAATTCAGTTATTATATATGACAAGAATGGAAGTTTAAATAAGCTTCAAGAAAAATACTCAGTACCTTATCCACGTAAATTAAAAGAAAATATAATTAGCAAAAACTATCCACTGTTAAAACTTCAAATGCCTGCATACTATCATCAAATTGAAAAAGCTTTGAAAAGAGATGATTATGTTAGTGTAAATCATAGAGTAGCGGCTCTATTTGCTAGTTACTTTGACATCATTTTTGCTATAAATGAGATGCCGCATCCTGGTGAGAAAAAACTTCTTAAAATAATTAAAGATAATAATCTTAAAATTCCATTGAATATGAATGAAAATGTTAATAACATTTTGAGGCTTTCAAGTCTTAATAATACAGATATATTAGTGGAAATAGATAAATTAATCTACAATCTGGATATGCTACTGAAGAAAGAAGATTTGTGGTAAAAGTGGATAAAATGAAAAAATATGTTGACTTAAAGTTAACTTTAAATAGTAAAATGGTTTTATACCTATAAAAAGAAAAATGATATATGATTAGATACTCGGTATTTTATATAGTTATATAAATATAGATAAGTAGCGTAAGTATATTTGTTTAATTGAGGAGGAGTTATTTTGTTATACAGAACACTTGGAAAAACGAATGAGAAGGTTTCAGCATTAGGATTTGGTTGTATGAGACTTCCAATTATCGATGGAGACGGATCTAAAATTGATGATGAGAAGGCAATAGAAATGCTTCATCATGCCATTGATCAAGGAGTTAATTACATAGATACTGCATACCCTTATCATGGAACTGGTATGGGTAAGGGTGGAGAAAGTGAACCATTTTTATCCAGAGCATTAAAGGATGGATATAGAGATAAAGTTAATATAGCTACGAAGCTTCCTAGTTGGATGATTAAAACTAGAGAAGATATGGATAAGTATTTGAATGAGCAATTAAAGCGTCTAGGAACAGATAGAATAGACTTTTATCTATTACATGCATTAGGTAAAGATACATGGGAAAATCTTAAAAACTTAGGTGTCACTGAATTCTTAGATTCAGCAATAAAAGATGGAAGAATAAGATATGCAGGATTTTCTTTCCACGATAAATTAGAAGTGTTTAAAGAAATTGTAGATTATTATGATTGGTCATTTTGTCAAATCCAATATAACTATCTAGATGAAGAATTCCAAGCAGGAACAGAAGGATTACAATATGCAGCAAATAAGGGTCTTGGGGTTGTTATTATGGAACCACTTAGAGGTGGTAGAATTGTTAGAAATCTTCCGGAATCAGTTGTAAATACTTTTGATAATGCTGATATTAAAAGATCACCAGCTGAATGGGCACTAAGATGGGTATGGAATCACCCAGAAGTATCTGTAGTATTAAGTGGTATGAATACTATGGACAACGTTGTAGAGAACGTAAGAGTTGCAAGTGAAGCTCTACCTAATTCATTAACAGAAAAAGAAGTAGAGATAATGGATAATGTTAAAAAATCATTTAAGGAAAGAATAAAGGTTAACTGCACTGGTTGTGAATATTGCATGCCTTGTCCAGCAGGAGTAAATATTCCTAGAAACTTCTCTTGTTACAATGAATATAGTATATTTGTTACACCAGCAACAGAGAAAGAACTTAAGGAAAGATATAATTCAATATCAGAAGCAGAACGAGCAGATAAATGTGTGGAGTGTGGTAAATGTGAAAGCCACTGTCCACAAGCGATAAAAATTCGTGAAGAATTAAAAAATGTTACAGCATTGTTTGTCTAAAAGTATTAATTTTAATAATCAAATGTATATATAATTTGATTTTAGGTAAGGAAAGCCTATAAATATCTTCAAATATAGAAAATTTATTCATAAGGTCTTTTTAAAAGTACAAAAACATCAGATAATAAAGGTGATGAGTAAATTTAGAATTAGTAGAGGATATTTATAGGTCTTTTTTAATTAAGGACAATGATTTCTTTCTACAAAAAGAAAGGTGAATATAATGCATATACCAGATAATTATTTAAGTCCATCTACTTGTGTTACTATTGGGGCTGCTATGTTACCCATTTGGAGAAAAGCGAGTATAAGGATAAAATCTGAAATAACAAGAAAGAAAATGCCTCTTCTTGGGATTGCAGCAGCTTTTTCATTTTTAACTATGATGTTTAATATACCACTTCCTGGAGGAACTACAGGACATGCTGTTGGCTGTGCTCTTGTAGCTATTTTGCTTGGACCATATTCTGCAGTTTTTGCAATTACTGTATCTCTTGCCATACAAGCATTATTTTTTGGAGATGGAGGTATCTTAGCATTAGGTGTTAACTGTTTTAATATGGCTTTTATTATGCCTTTTACAGCATTCTATATTTTTAAGTTTGTGCAAAAATGTGCATCAAGCAAAAAGGCTGAATTTATAGGTGCTTTTTTAGGCGGCTATATTTCTGTTAATATGGCTGCTTTATTTACTGCAATAGAATTTGGTATTCAACCAATGCTTTTTAGAGATGTTTCAGGCTTACCGATATACAGTCCTTATGGATTAGCAATATCTATCCCAGCAATGATGATACCTCATTTGTTAGTTGTTGGATTCTTAGAGGGAGCAATTACGTTAGGTGCGTATAGTTATATAAAAAAAGCGTCACCAGAGCTTATGTATAAAGGAAAGGCTGGAAAGATGGCTCCTTTATATATTATACTTGGCATTCTTATTTTAGGGAGTCCCTTAGGACTTATTGCTGTAGGTACTGCTTGGGGAGAATGGGGAACTGAAGAAGTAAAAAATCTTGTAGGCTTTACACCTAAAGGAATGGAAGAAGGAATTCAATATAATTCTTTAATTCCAGATTATAATTTTGGATTCTTAAAAGAGAATATTGGGTATATTATATCAGCATTAGTTGGAGTAATAATTATATTAATTATTTTCAAGGTACTAAGTAAAGTAAATATGAAGAAGAATGTAAAAGGAGATTAAATGATTCCAGAGTGGTTATTAGAAAAGGATAATTATCAACCAAAGGAAGAGAAGAGTTCGTATATAGAGAAGAGTATTTTCTCTTTTATTAAGGTAGTTTCTATAATAAAGCATGATAAAAATCAAGGCATATTAATTAATTCAATAAATCCTACATTAAAAGTTATTAGTACATTGATAATTATTATTTGTATATCTCTTTCAAGACGGTTTACTTACCTAGCGATTTTGGACATATATGTTTTATTTCTTCTTTTTTTTATGGAGAGAAAATCAAGAAAAAGAATATTATTTAGAAGTTTAATATTCCCTTTAATAACTTTAATAGCACTGATTCCATCTATATTTAATGGAAATATCCAAAATAGTCTTTTGATATTTCAAAAATTGATAATAACGATACTGCTTGTTAATTTATTATCTCATAGCACAAAGTGGAATGAAGTTAGCAAATCATTAAAGTTATTATTTGTACCAGATATTTTTATATGGATTATGGATATAACAATAAAATATATTGTTCTGTTAGGAGAATATTCAATTAATTTGTTATGGGCGTTAAAGCTTAGAAATATTGGTTTAACAGCAAATAGATATAAGTCCTTAACTGGTATTATTGGTAACTTATTCATAAAGTCATATAGGATGAGTGAAGAGATGGCTTGTGCTATGGAATGTAGAGGCTTTGTTGGTGAATATACAACTAAGGTCAATTTAATATTTAAGAAATTAGATTATGGCTATTTAGCTATAAATCTATTATTAGTTGGTTTATTCATATTTTTGAGTTATTAGGGGTTTTAAGAAAAGAAGTTGAAATTTCAGCTTAAAAGCTTATAATTAGGTCCCTATAAAAGAAAATAAGGAGAATTATTAATGATTAAATTAAGAGATATTTCTTTTACTTATAAGAACAGAATTGCTCTTGATAATATAAATATTCATATAAAAGAAGGCGAATCTATAGCTATTATAGGTCCAAATGGTAGTGGGAAATCAACTTTTCTAAAGTTGTTAAATGGCATTATTTTTTCAAATAAAGGAGAATATTTATTTAATGAAAACGAGATAAATGAAAGTGCATTTAAGGATATAAAGTTTTCAAAATCATTTCATAAGAGAATTGGGTTTGTATTTCAAAATTCTGATACTCAACTTTTCTGTTCAACTGTTTTTGAAGAGGTTGCTTTTGGGCTTAATCAAATGGAATTGCCAGATGATGTAATCAATGAACGGGTTAATGATTGTCTTAATCTTCTTAATATCACAAAATTGAAGGAAGAACATCCTTATAATTTAAGTGGAGGCGAAAAGAAGAGAGTTGCAATAGCTAGTGTTTTAGCTATGAATCCTGAAGTTATAATTTTGGATGAACCGATGAACGGGATAGATCCAAAGGGAAAAAGATTCTTGAGGGAGTTATTAATTTCTTTAAATAGAAGTGGTAAAACTATAATTTGCGCTACTCATGATTTTGAATATATAGAAGGTGTTTTTGATAGAGTAATAGTTTTTTCAGAAGAGCACAAGGTTATTAGAGATGATAATTATGAGAATGTTATAAAAGATGAAGAGTTTTTAAGAGAATGCAATATTATATAATTGCAGAACTGGACAATGAATAGGCAAAGATGGAATGTTACAAGTTTTGTTATATAGGTTTAATTGCGATGTATACACTGTTATAGATACATATGATTAGGGAGTGAGGTTAATGAAGGTACTATATTATGATTGTTTTTGCGGTATAAGTGGAGATATGAATTTGGCAGCATTACTAGATTTAGGCGTTCCCAAAGAGTATCTGCTGCAAGAACTTTCAAAACTTAATTTAGAAGCGGAATATGAGATAAAAATTCAGAAGGCTGAAAAGCTAGGAATAACAGGAACAAGAGTAGACGTTATATTAGAAAATAAATTAAATCATAAGGATGGCCATGGTAATCACCATCATAGTCATGGTAACCATCATCATAGCCATCATAGAAATTTAAAGGATATCGAGAGAATAATAGAGTCTAGCAATTTAAATGAAGAAGTTAAAAAATTAACTATGTCTATGTTTATGAAAATAGCAGAATCAGAAGCGAAGGTGCATGGAAAAAACATATATGAAGTTCATTTTCATGAAGTTGGCGCTATTGATTCTATTGTAGACTTAGTAGGTGCTGCTATTTGTTTAGACTATTTAGCCGTTGAAAGGATTATTGCATCACCAGTTCAAGTTGGTGGCGGTTTTGTAAAATGTGCTCATGGGCTTATGCCAGTTCCAGCTCCGGCAACTGTTGAGATACTGAAGAATATCCCTATTAATGCAGGAGTAGTCCAATTTGAAACGACGACACCTACTGGTGCTGCTATATTAGCTGCAAACGTTGAAGAATTTACTACAAAAATAGATTTTTCTATTAATAAAGTAGCATATGGTATTGGACATAGAGATTTAGAAATTCCTAATGTCTTAAGAGTATATTTAGGTGAAGGAGAAAGTTCTGAGAAGGTAGAAGAGCAGTATATAGTTGAAACTAATATAGATGATATGAATCCGGAACTTTATAGCTACGTTGAAGAAAAGCTTTTTGATGCAGGAGCGTTAGATGTATTTAAAACACCTATATTTATGAAAAAAGGAAGGCCAGGAATTAACTTAAGTGTGCTTATTATTAAAGAAGTAGAAGGTGCAATTTTAGATATAATTTTTCAGGAAACTACTTCTATAGGCGTGAGGAAGTATAAGGTTGAGAAAATAATGCTTGAGAGGGAATTTTCAAAGGTAGAAACTCAATATGGAGAAGTTTCAATTAAAAAGTCCTACTATAAAGGAAAATTAGTTAAGTATAAACCTGAATATGAAGATTGTAGGAATATATCTAGAAAAAATAGTATTCCTATAGCGCAGGTTTATAAAGAAGTTTATAAAAACACTTTAAAAAAATATGATTAAGATATTCACAATTAGTTAAAATAAACATTTATTTTGTGGATAAGTTTAAGTGGTATGTGGATAGTTTATAGTGAAATTTGTGGATAGCAAAAAATTTTCAATATTAGAGGTAGGGTAGATAAATGATAAGTAGTGATAAATATAATCAGTTAGTTGAATATCTCAAGAGTTTAGGAAAAGTAGTTATAGCATTTTCAGGTGGAGTGGATAGTACCTTTTTACTTAGGGTAGCTAAAGATGCACTTGGCGATAATGTAAAGGCTGTAACGATTTTATCACCATATATTCCAAGATGGGAAATTGCTGAAGCAAAGGAATTAGTTAAGGAATTAGGGGTAAAACATGAAATTATAGAGGCACCAATTATTGAAGCTATTAAATATAATCCAGAGGATAGATGTTATCTTTGTAAAACTGCAGTATTTAGTATGATATTATCAGTAGCTAAGGAACAAGGTTATGATTGTGTAGTTGATGGAACAAATTTTGATGATATAAGTGATTATAGACCAGGACTTAGAGCGTTAAAAGAATTGGATGTAAAAAGTCCATTATTAGTATGCAAATTTACAAAAGCAGAAATAAGAGCTTGCTCAAAGGAATTAAATTTAAATACTTGGGATAAACCACCATACGCATGTCTTTTAACAAGAATACCGTATGGAAATCAGCTAAAAGTTGAAGACTTTGAAAAAATAGAGAATGCAGAAAAGTATATGATGAGCATAGGTTTTAGAGCTGTTAGAGTAAGATGCCATGGTGACTTAGCTAGAGTTGAAGTGAGCAAAGAAGACAGAAGTAAGTTATTCGATGGAGAGTTACTAGATACAATTGTCCAACAGACTCCAGTTATTAATGCTAAGAATAATCTCATAAAATCCTCCAATTATATTGATAAGTATGTATGATTTAAATAACTAGAGTGTTGTTATAAACTATTAAATTTTACAGGAATATATGCAATTAATCATTGCGAAAATTAAAATTAAGTACGATAATTATAAATAAAATCAAGTAGTGTACAGTAAGTACATGAGATACATGAAAGAAGTGATCTCGTAATGAGAATTAAGCTAAGTAACTACTCAGTACAGCTAAAAATCTGTTAGCAGGTTGTACTGAGATTTAATTAAGAGGTGCTAACAGTTTTAGCTGTACTAATTTTTATGCCATGATAAAAATTAAAAGGAGTACAGTTAGGAAGCATTGTTTAGAAATTATAAAAAATAAAAAGTTGCTTATTAGCATTTATATAGTATTAGGAGTTTTATTTGCATTGCTTAGTGATTTTGATACTAGCTATTTTCAAAAGGGTTTGGATGATCTTGGAAGCAAAAATCTATCAATGAAGACTGCGTGTGTTTATGATTTTACCTTAATATTAATATGTGGACTTAATTACATTGATGAATATCCAAGCTGTAAGTTAGCTCAAAGTATATACCTAGATTTTAAGCTGGGAGCTATGAAGAAAATCAGCACTATAGATTATAGATCTTATCAAGCAATGGGAACTGGAGAGTTAGTTCAAAAAATTGAGGGTGGGGCAGTTGCAGGTAAAAGCATATTATTTGATTTCTACTTTAAGTTTTTTCGTGAATTAATTCCAAGTATAATCTTTAGTTTGATTTTTATAGCAAAAATTGATAATAGAATTATGATTTTTATACTAGTTGGATATATAGCAATTTTTCTAGTAACAAAGGTGCTTTTAAAATATTTATACAAGATCAAGGGGCGATTTCTGAATAATGAAGAGTTGTTCAATAAATATCTAATTCGAAGTTTTATGGAGCTAGTTGTATTTAGAATTCATAAAAGATTTAACTATGAGATAGGCAAAGCAACTAATGTAGCTGAAGAAATCGTAAGTTCAAACTTATACTTCTCAAGAATCTCCTATCTTTGACGGAACTATAAGGGAAAATATTGTTTTGATAAGCAGGTTAATGATGATGTAATTATTCAAGTGATAGATTCAGTTGGATTTAAGGAGTTCTATTCAAAGTTGCTAAATGGACTTGATACTGAAGTTGGCGAAAAAGGAATCGTGCGTTCAGGTGTTGAGCGTCAAAGGTTGGCACTAGCTAGAGTTTACTTTGCGAATGCAAAGATAATTATATTAGATGAAGTTACATCAGCTATGGACAACGCCACAGAAGAATTAGTAATGAAGAATTTAATGGAGTTTTTACAAAGTAGAACTGTTATAACAATTGCTCATAGGCTTAGTACAATAAAAGAAGTTGATGAGATTTTTCTGTTTAATGAAGGTGAACTTCTTGATAGAGGTAGCTTCAATGAACTATTAAGCACAAATATGTATTTTAAAAGACTATGGAATTCGGCAAAGGAAAATAGATAGAATATTTGTAAGGGGGGAGTTTAGATGGACATAGTAACTTATTCTTTAACCAAAAGTGAATTAACTGATTCAAGTGAGTATTATCAAAGAGCGGCTGATATTACCGATGAACTAATAAAAGAATCAAAAGCTTCAATTATGCCTATAATTAAATCATATGATTCTTATTTTAATAATATCGAAGCTAAAATGCATAGTGAATTAGAGGAAAAGTTATTAGAACTTCTTATATTAGGAGTTCTAATGAAAGTATATTTTCCAAGAACTTTAGAATTGAATCACGTGCAATATAAGTTATTGACCATAGTAAATGATACACGAAAGAGTAGTAAAACTTTGAAACCAACTATGAATTTACTAAAAGGAACTATGTCCTCTTTATTCCTACTTTCAAGTGTAAGAAATTATAAAGGTTCAAGAATTTCAGATATAATTGAGCTGCACAAGTTAATATTGTGGTTAGAGGCTTCAGGCGAATTTAGCAAAGAAATAAAACCACTTAAGAGATGGGAAGCTTATCTTGGTACTTTATCAAATAAAGAGTTTCAGGATATTTTTAAGGTTGTAGAGAATTTTGCAATATGGTTTGAAATTAGAAGTGAAGAAACTCTTGGCAAGTACACTTCTAATGTAGAAAAGTATTTGGAGAATATAAACGATAAAAGTTTTTGGAGAGAAGATTTAATATTACGAAAGCGAGCAAGGATAGAATATCATTTAAATATGGTTGGTGCTGAGCTTATGAATAAAGCTTTTAGACAAGCCTTTTTAAAAACTGATAAGAAGGTGCTGTTATTACCAATATGTATGATATCTCCTTCTAAATCATATTGTCAATCAAAAGGGTTCGGGCGAGAGTTTAAGTGTAAAGGTTGCTCTTCGAAGTGCCAAGTTAATGAACTTACGGGGCTTGGTCAAAGGCTTGGTTTTAATGTTATGGTAATCCCACATGAATCATCTATTTCAGCATATAGCAATAAAGAGAAATTATTTGATGAAAATACAGGGGTTATTGGAGTTGCTTGTGTACTAAACCTTATTTCAGGAGGCTGGCTATTAAAGGATATGAATATACCAGCTCAATGCGTTTTATTGGACTATTGTGGATGTAAAAATCATTGGCATGATAAAGGAATTCCAACTTGTATCAATATAGATAAACTGAAAGAAATATTAAAATAAAACCTGAATCTTGGTTAATGGCAAGGTTTAGGTTATTTTTAAAGTAAACAATGTCACATAACTTGGTTATTAAAAGCACTTGGGGGGGTTCTTATGAAAATAGATAGGCTATTTAGCATATTACTAATGATAATCAATAAAGAAAAGATAACAGCAAAAGAATTAGCGGAACATTATCAAGTATCAGTTAGAACTATTCAAAGAGACATTGATACCTTAAGTATGGCTGGTATACCTATCTACGCAGAAAGTGGAAAGAATGGTGGCTATCAATTACTTGAAGGTTACAAGTTAGACATGAACTTTTTGAATACTAAAGAAGCAAAGATAATTAGGGCTATTCTGGATAACTTAGAGAAAATAGCACCTTATTTGGATATGAAAACTATATCTAACAAGTTTTCATCAACGCATTTACTAGATAATCAAGATAATAAACTTATAATGAAATTAAATCCTTTAATTAATGAGGAAAACTTGAAAAAACACTTGGAGTTAATAGCGAAAGCTCGAGATAATTATCACAAGATTTGTATGAAATATGTTGATATGAATTTCCAAGTTACAGATAGGATCATTTGTCCATATACATTAGTGATGATGGGAACAGTTTGGTATGTATATGGGTACTGTGAGTTACGTGAAGACTTTAGAATATTTAAGCTTAGTAGAATTATTGAGTGCATAATATTGAATGAAGAATTCGTTGTAAAGGAAACACCTAAGCCAGCACCTTGGGATAGTAATTTAGATTCTAGCAGTGAAAATACCAAGGTTGTTTTAGAAGTTGATAGAATTTTGCAAGGGAAGATTGCAGACTATGTTGATTACAAAGATTGTATAATTGAAAATGATAAGATAATAGTTACTCTAAACTTTCCTATTGATGAATGGTTATATTCATTTATTTTTGGACTAGTTCCATACGTTAAAATCCTAGAGCCTACTTGGTTAAGAGTTGAATTCATTAAAAGACTTAATTTGGCTATGAAAAAAAATATTCTATGACATAATGGTGTCATAGAATGGGGTTTAAAATTATCATATAAGGATAATTAAAGATTAAGAATTAAGTACTTATTTAATGGAGGAATGTTAATATGAATATTTGTCAAAGCTGTGGAATGCCAATGGAGAATCAGGAGTTAAACGGAAAGAATAAGGATGGATCAGTTAATACAGAGTATTGTGTATATTGTTACCCCAACGGTGAATTTAATAAACCTGATGAAACACTTGAAGAAATGGTTGAAACATGTGTGCCTTTCTTGGTGAGGGAAGGCTTTACAGAAGAAGGAGCTAAAAAACATTTGGAGAGTACTCTTAAAAGCCTTAAAAGGTGGGTTTAGTTATTTTTCACAGTTATATTTAGTTTAAAGAAAAAAGTACCCTGTAATATAGCCATAGTCTTATTTCTATGTCTATATTACAGGGTACTTTTTACGCTTATTAAAATCAATAAAATATTAAATTAGCAACATCCACGTTCTGAGTAAGTATACTTTGCAGTAGAGGTATCGCCTTTCCAATATTGACCTAAAGTCATCATTGAATATGCTATACTTGCAGCTGAACCTGAGTAATCTCCTTTACCTTCACCACTTACATTTATGAATTCTTCGTTGATTTCTCCAACTTGCATGTCTAAATCTAAATCTGATAAGTTAAGTTTTTTTAAATCTCCCATTTTAATTCCTCCGATATATTTTTTAAATTAAATTGTTTATATTTTATTTATAGGTACTTTGTAAAATCTGTTTACTATTCCGATTAACAACATCCACGTTCTGAGTAAGTATACTTTGCAGTAGAGGTATCGCCTTTCCAATATTGACCTAAAGTCATCATTGAATATGCTATACTTGCAGCTGAACCTGAGTAATCTCCTTTACCTTCACCACTTACATTTATGAATTCTTCGTTGATTTCTCCAACTTGCATGTCTAAATCTAAATCTGATAAATTAAGTTTTTTTAAATCTCCCATTTTAATTCCTCCAATATATTTTTTTAAAATTAATCTTGCTTACATAATGTATTTTACAGTAATCAATTGTTCTTATATAAAAACTGTAGTAAGAAATTATAAAAAGGTATTAATCGTAAAAATAATATTTAAATGAATACGAAAATTATTCGTGAAATACAGTGAATATGATATATAGTAATTAACAAGGTAAGTAACAGTATTGACCAGGTAGTGTAAAGAGGATGTAATTAAAATGATTTTAATCATTTTAATTACATCCTCTTTATAACCTAAGTGATATCACAATTAGCAACATCCACGTTCTGAGTAAGTATACTTTGTAACAGGACGATTGGTTTTAATGAATTGAATAAAATTTAACGATGAATTGATTACACTTGGAGATCCAACCAAGTCTAACTTTCCTTTAGAGTCACCACCTAAATATAAGAATTCTTCGTTATTATCTCCTATTTGGAAATCTAGATCTAAATCTTCTAAAGTAATTTTCTTTAAACTTCCCATTTTGACTCCTTTCAATATATATATAATAAATAGATAATTTCAATCTTAATTGATTCATTTACATAAGTTATTTTATAATAATCAGCTTTGTTTAAATGAAAAATATAATAATGAAATAAAAATAAGTATTAGATGTAACAATGTTATAGCAAAGGATGCGAAAATTACATAATAAAGTACGGAAATTAGTTGTGTATAAAAGTTCGCTAGGATTGGTTTCACTTGTAGATCATAGTGGTGGCTGTGAAAGCAGGTTAGCTACTGAAATGAGATTATTGTAAGAAGTGATTTTGAAACCGATGTAGATATTTTATGATTTAAAGCATTCAATTACAGGTAAAGAAATACATGATTTCTTAGATTATTTATTAGCATAAGGAAATCTATACAGTTATTAGTTGTAAGTAAGTGCGAATTAACAAAAATGAATAATACACGAGTAGTAATTAATATAACTTTGCATACAGTAGTAATTTTGCCACTAATATTACAAATCTAATTAATAGTTTCACAGATATAATATTATTTATATATGAAGATTTTAGGATAATATTTTTCTTTGAAAAAGTATTACTATATAAGTTTCAATAATGCTAATACACAAAGGTATATGTGAAATCCAAATGAATGTAGATTATTTATTGGAGCAATTATATATAAGACTTAAGGAATCAATGAAGAAGATTAAAAATGAAATATATAATTTAGTAAAGGAGAAGCTATGAATATTGCATTTTTTACTCATTCAACTTATAGCCATAATTTAACTACGAGACCGCTTATTGATACATTAAAGGGAACAGAAAATGAAGTTTATGTATTTGTAGATAAAAAATTAGAGTATATGTATAGTGACGGAGATTATAAAATTGTTTTTTATCCAGAAGTAATTGAAGAAGAAAGTAGAAAGATATATTTAGAATATGGAAAATACTTTGTAAAAGATTATTCTCAAGTTGCAAAGCATATTGATGAATTACTAGAGGATGTAGAAAAGCCTTTAGAATATGTGTTGAAGTGCGACAAAGTTGCCAAGGAATATCTAATGGAGACTATTAAAGAATTAGATATAGACATAATTGTTAGAGATACTTGTGTTACCTTTGGAAGAATGATTGGTGAAGAATTAAATATTCCTATCATTGGTTATTCAACAGGAATAATGTATTATGAAAAACACTTTGAAGATAACTTGAGAGAAAACTTAAGTATTTGTTACGGTTGGGAATTAAGTCACTTTTCAGATCAAGAAATTGAAGAATTATATAAGAAATGTCAAGAAAGTATTAAAGCTTTATGTGATAAATACAGTATAAGTAAGTTACCTCTATTCTACCTATTTGACCCAGGCGAAAAAATAAATGTTAGTTTTGCAAATAAGAAATTGCAACCAGCAATTGGTGAATACAAAGGAAAAGAATACAAGACACTGACACCTAAATTATTTATGGATGGAGATACTAATGAGTATAATAGCAAAGAAAAACTTATATATGTTGCGACAGGAAGCATAGCGAGTCATGGTTTAGAATTTTACAATAAAGTTATAAATGATTTTAAGGATAGTGAATATAAGGTCATAATATCTTTTAAACATGCAGATGAAGACTTTATTGAGAAGAAAAATATACCGAGTAATATTGAGTTTCAAAAGTTTCCTGACCAAAAAGAAATACTTAAGCGAGCATCATTATTTATAACGCATGCGGGGTATAACAGCATGATAGAAGCTGTTAAATACAATGTTCCAATGATTGCGTATCCCTTTGTTAATGATCAACATCCAAATGCAAACCTAATTAATGAGTTAGGACTAGGTGTAGGTATAAAAATAAATAAGATAAATGAAGTCAATTTAAAGAAATTGTCGGAATTCCTTATAAACAACAATGATATAAAAAACAATATAAAAATAATTAAAAAAGATTTTAGTAATAATATATCGTACGAAGAATTCAATAGAATTATTGGAGTTTAGAAATTATCGTGCTGGAACTTAAATTTATTGATAAAGGATTTTGATTAATTTAATACATGAAGATATCAGTAATTTTCTAGTTAAGTAGAAATGTGGTTAATTGGGTTTAGCTATAAGGAATAAGGACAAACAGTTTGCCTAATAAGAATAGGGGGGAATATATTATTTGTTAAGCTGTGAATTAAAGGAACAAGTGGAAAAGGTAATTATAGATTTGGGTAAAAAATTCTCAAGTTTAGAATATATAAAAAATCAATTATCAAAGAATAGTAGTATGAATCAAGAGTTATTATTTGCTCTACCATCTATAAACATACTAATGGGGCAGTTAATAAAACAATATGATGAAGACTTATTTAAAATTAGTGCACATAATAATATAGTTCTTTTAAATGGTAGAATATCTGAATATTGTAATGATATATCATCATTTTATGGTTATTCATTAATTGGATTTAGTACTTTAGCTATATCTAATAATAAGAACCTATATAAAAATTTCCTTGAAGGCTTAAATAAATATATTGTTATTGGTGTAAACAACATAGTCAAACAAGAAGAGTTAATTTCTATGCCAGTCTGTGAATGTATAAATGGATTAGCTGGTATAGGTCGTTATTTATTAGAATTCAAAGAAGTATCAAGTGTATTGGAAGCGATTAAAGGGATATTAATTTTTCTAATCAAGCTAACTAAAAAAAAGATTACTGCTAACAAATATGAAGTTAGGAAATGGTTTATAGAGTATGAAAGCCAGTCAGAAATAGAAAAGAAGAATTACAGTTATGGACATACTAGAATAGGAATGGCACATGGTATAGTTGGAATATTGTCACTATTGGCTATAGCAAAAATTCAAGGTGTAGAGGTAGAGGGTCAAGAGGAAGCAATTAAGGATATTCTCAGCTATTTATATAAATTTAGAATAGAGGAAAAAGGACTAGTATATTGGCCATATAAAGTAGGAATAGAAGAAAGACAAGGAGCAAAAGATGCAGTAAATTATATGCCAAGCTGGTGCTATGGCAGCGGTGGAATAGCTAGAGCAATTTATCTTGCTGGTAAAGCTATAGAAGATGATTATTATATAGAAGATTCTATAAGTTGTATAAGGAAGTTTTGTGCCCTTGATATTGATAAATTAGGATTTATATCTCCAACTTTTTGCCATGGTTACTCGGGCTGGCTACATATAGTAAATTTGTTTTATAAAGACACTGGGGAGAAAGAGTTTGAGCCAGTAATTAATAATTTAGCAAGTAGGATATTAACATATTATAACGAGGATAATCCTTTGGGTTTTAAAAACTTAGAATATGATGATAATCTGGAAGTTATTGAAGAAGATCACATCTCTTTCGTAAGAGGTACAGTATCTGTATTACTGCCATTGTTAGGATTGATAAATGATAAAAAAGACAATGAGTGGGATCATATATTTTTACTAAATTAGCCCAATTATATTAGTGTAATAAGTTACTTTACAAACAGATAAGAATGATTATTGGAGGTGGAATAAGGTTGGATTTTTTTAGAAAAAATTACATGTGCATAAAACAACATGATAATAAGGATTGTGGAATAGCTTGCTTAGCAACTGTTGCAAGACATTATGGCTTGAATATGCATTTGTCTAAAATAAGAGAACTCAGTGGAACTGACAGTGAAGGTACTACTGTATATGGAATATTAAAGGCTGCAAAGGAAATGAAATTAAAGAGCAAAGCCGTTAAAACAGAGGACCTTGATGATATTTTTGGACAGTTCCCTAAGCCTTCCATTGCACATGTGGTAATGGAAGGTTCATTAATGCATTATATCGTAGTTCATGAAGTATCAGAAGATAAAATAATAATAGCAGATCCCAGTAGAGGAATTGTTACATATACGCCAGAGGAATTTTATAAAATTTGGACAGGGATAATGATTTTATTGGCACCATCAGAATATTTTGAACCTAAAAACGAAGCGAGTGGAGTCTTAGCAAGTTTTGTTAGTGTATTAAAGCAGCAAAAATTAATTTTAGCAAAGATATTCATGTTATCATTATTTGTTACAGTATTGGGTATTTTTGGGTCGATGTATTTTCAGTTCTTGATTGATAATATATTGCCTATTAATTCGAGAAAAAGTCTTGGTCTGCTATCGATGTCAATTGTTTTTTTGATGATATTTAAGGAAGTAGTAAGTTATTTTAGGAATATTTTGTTGGTGAAATTGGCCACGAACATCGATTCAAAAATCTTATTGGGATACTATAAGCATGTTGTAGAATTGCCTATGAATTTTTTTGAGACGAGGCAAGTAGGAGAAATTCTTTCTAGATTCAATGATGGTGGTACTATAAGAGATGCATTATCATCTGCAACATTAACATTAATGATAGATTCTATAATGGCTATAGTTGGTGGATTTATTTTATATAGGCAAAGTCACATAATGTTTTTTGTGTGTTTTATACCTATAGTAATATATTTGGCTCTTGTAGCTATTTTTAAACGACCTATAGAAGAAGAAAGCAGAAAATATATGGAGAGCAATGCTAAGTTGGATTCCTATTTAGTTGAATCATTACATGGGGCAGAAGTAATAAAGTCTTTTAATGGAGAAAGTATAGTTGCAGGTGAAACTGAGAAGAGATTCATGAAATTTATAAATAGCATTATAAAGCTTGGATATATCGAAAATTTACAAAGTTCATTTAAAAATTGTGTACAATCTGTTTTTTTAATACTTATTGGATGGATAGGTGGAATACTTATATTAGATCAACAATTATCCATAGGTATGTTAATTAGTTTTAATGCATTGCTAATATATTTTATTGGACCTATAGAAAGAATAATTAACTTACAGGGTACATTACAAAGTGCTATGGTTGCTGCAGATAGGCTTGGGGAAATATTAGTCCTAAAAAAGGAAAAGGATAATGAAGAAGAAAAAAAGATAATTCCTGAAAGTCTATATGGTGATATCCAATTTAAGGATATATATTTTAGATATGGTGCAAAGCAATTGATATTGAAAGGAATTAATCTAAATATCAAAGCAGGAGAAAAAATAGCATTTGTGGGTGAAAGTGGATCAGGAAAAACTACTCTTGTTAAGTTATTGATGAATTTCTATGACTTCGAAAAAGGTGATATATCAATAAGTGGTTATGATATAAAAGATATAAGTAAGGAAAAATTAAGAGATAGAATAGCATATATATCACAGAGTTCCTTTTTCTTTTCAGCAACTATAAAGGAGAATTTCTTATTTTCTAATCCAAATGTAACAGATAATGAAATAGTAGAGGCATGTAAACAAGCACATATACATGATTATATCGAAAGTCTTCAATTGAAGTATGATACTGTACTTGAGGAAAATGGAAAGAATTTTTCTGGAGGACAAATACAGCGTTTAGCTATTGCCAGAGCCCTTATTAAAAAGCCGGATATACTAATTATGGATGAAGCTACATCTAATCTAGATTTTATAACTGAAAAGGCAATACAAAATACTATTGAGAATTGCACAGAAAATATTACTACAATAATAATTGCACATAGATTAAGTACAATTGTTAAGTGTGATAAGATCTATGTAATTGATCAAGGTAAAGTTATAGAAGAGGGTAATCATAAAGAACTTATGGGTAAGGACGGGTATTACTCTGACCTTTGGAAAAATGGAAGTAATGAAAACATATAATAAATGTATGTAAAAGAATAAAGAATGATTTTATAATCTGAAATTCCTTGCTTCGGAAGGAAACTTTTAAAGGAGCAAGGGATTTTTTTCACACTAATGGTAAGATTAAAAATATTTTGGATAGACATTAAAATAATTTAAGCATGAAGCGAGCTTTTCTAAATTATAAAAGGATAGAGGCAAATACATGATTAATATAGTTATATATGGAATAAATACACATTTAATTAAAATTCTAAAATTAATAGATGTACATAAGTGTAATGTCATTGCAATTATAACTAATAATGAAAAAAATATAGGAAAAGAATTAGATTCTATACCGATTATTGGAGTGGAAGGAATTGAAGATTTATCATATGAATTAATGATATCAACAATTGATGATAATGTAGGCAATGATAGTAGGATAATAAATTTCAAAAAATACTATAATGATTATTATGACTTTGAAATAGGCAATTTTTTATATAAATTAAATAAAAATAGTAAAATGATAGATGGGTTTATTACAGGATTATCATATGCAGAAGTAGGAATTGATGAAGAAGTCATTAGTGGTAATGTTATAAATGCTGCGATTTCAAGTCAAGATATATTTTATGACTATGAAGTAGCAAAATATATTTTAAATAAAGATAGGTATGCAAGTCATATTAAATTTGCATTAATAGGTTTAACTTATTATAGTTTTGAGTTTGACTTATCAAAGGCGAGTATTAAAGATAGGGTATACTACTATTATCCATTTATTGGTGACATACATAATAAAGATGATTCTTTTGATAAGAAGTGTCAAGAGTTTCGGCAACTGGAAATGTTTTTAAAGAAAATATTAATTGAAGATTATAAAAATGAAATATACAAGGATATAAAAGAAGAGTGTGAAGTTGGATGGAAAAAATACATCAGTGGAAATCTTACATCACAAAAAATAGAAATGGGAAAAGAAAATGCAAAAAAAGATTCTTTAAAGAACTATCCAAAAACAGTTGCAGAAAATATAAAAATATTAAATGAATATATAGAATTTCTTAAAGAGAAAAACGTAACACCATATATCATCATTCTTCCAACTAGTAAATATTATTATTATCATTTATCAGAAAGAATTACTAATGAATTTCGATTAATAATAGAAGAAATAAGTAAGAAAAAAGATGTAAAAGTATATGATTATTTTAATAGTAACATCTTTAATGATGATGATTTTTATGATGCAGCACACTTAAATAGGATAGGTGCTAGAAAGTTTACTGAATTGATTAATTCAGAAATACTTATAAGTTAGTATACAGATTGTAATATGGTAATGTAATCAATTTAATATGTAAAAAAATAAAGTGGATATTTTTATACTTTGATCAATGTTAATATTTTTCATAATAATTTACGTTTTGAGCGGAACGAAAGGAATGATACAAAAAATGAGGATATTCGCATATGTGGGCAGTCGAAGACATAATTCAAACACTCTAAAAGTAGTTAAGAGTGTAATTGATGGTATTGTTAAAACATCTAAAGAGCTGGTAGAATATGATGTTTTTGTAGCGGAAGATTTAAAGTTAGAATTTTGTATAGGATGTGCAATGTGTTTTAACAAGGGTTTTTGTGTGCTAGATGAGAAAGATGGCTTTGATGAAATCAAAAAGAAAATGTTACTTGCAGATGTAATAATAATCGGAAGTCCTGTGTTGGCAGGTACTGTCTCTGGTGATACTAAGGTATTTATAGATAGATTGGCATATTGGCTACATTTATTTCCATTTTACGGAAAGTTAGGTATTACTGTAGTAACTGCTAGTTGCAATTCAGCAAAGGAAACGAATATGTATTTAAGTAAAATAGTAGAGTCATGGGGGTCACATTTGGCTTGTAGTATAGCATGCACAGTTGATATGCCTAATATGATAGACTCACCTATTTTTAATAATGAAACAATCCCTAAATATGCAGAGTCAATTATAAATCTAATTGAAAGAAAAAGAAGAAGTGAGTTAGTTCCATCTCAATATCAGGAGAAATATTTTTTAGCCTTGAAACAAACATATGATGTAGACATAGAATTAGATAATGCAGAGCTAAAATATTGGAGAAGTAGGGGATATATAAAATTTAATTCATATAAAGAATTAATTGACAATATTTGTTGAGATAAAAAGTTAGGTTAAAGAGCTTAAGCTATTATGTTTGGCAGGGCTATAACCTAACTTTTTATTTTCATATACCTAAGGATATGTTAAGAGGGTTACAAATTTTAACTTATAGGTATTTTACGATTAGTATATAATTTCTGCTGAAGTTATTGTAATGAGTGCAAACTTTTTATATTTAGTTTATCAAATAATATATAGAAGTATTTCTATATTATAAATAGTGAATTCATAGCAAAAATTACTATAAAATAATAGTAATTGGAGAGATAATTAGTAAAAAAGTTTCAAGGAGTAGTGTGGTATGCTAAGTGTATTTTTATGTGAAAATGATGAAATACAAAGAAATAGTTTTGAAAAGGTTATTAAAGATACTGTTTTAATAGAAGATTTGGATATTAACTTCAAATTGGCAACAAATGATCCAAATCAGTTACTCACGCAAGTTAGTAGTTCAACTACAAGTGGTATATATTTTTTAGATATAGACTTAAACTATCCGTTAAATGGATTTCAGCTTGCTGAAAAAATAAGAAGTTATGATCCTAGTGGTTTTATAATATTTATAACATCACATGCTGAGATGGCTTATTTAACTTTTGTATATAAAATTGAAGCTTTGGATTTCATAATAAAAAATAATTTCAAGATGATTAAACAAAGAATATATGAATGTATAGTAACTGCGTATGAAAGATATACATGTCCATATAATATACAAAGCAAATCTTTAAAGGTTAATTTAGGTGATAAAACCTTATGTTTTAATACAGACGAAATTATCTATATTGAGACATCAGAAAATGTTCATCGATTGATATTGCATACGAAAGAACGCAAGGTTGAGTTTTATGGAAAAATGAAAGATATAGAGCTAAGTTTATGTGAAAATTTTATTAGGATACATAAATCATTTATCGTAAACAAGAAGAAAATTAATGAAATTGATAGAGTAAATAGAATAGTACACATGGAAAATGGCGATATATGCCTGGCATCAGTTAGATTAATAAAAAACTTATACGTATAAGAAAAGTTCAATGTATTTTAATAAAGGAGAATTAATATGGATAACAAATTATATAAGGCAAGTGATTTTTTTATGTTAAGGTGTCCAAGCCTACCAATTGGAGATTATGTAGATTCATTGGCCAATGTTGACGATATGTATCAATGGGTTTTGAAAAAGTTTAATGAAGATAATATTCTCAGAGAAATAATTTTAGTCTCAAGTTCTTCATTATATGAGGCGTTGGAAAAAAAACAAGGGGATAAGGAAAAGATAGTAAGTTCATTTTTGAAGTATTATATAAGAATTACTACCAGACCAACTCCTTTTGGATTATCTTCTGGTATAACAATTGGGGAGTTTGATGAAATTGATAATATCTCTAAAATAAGTTTTAAAGGCAATAATCCAAGAGTGAAACGGGCAAGAGTAGATTCTTCCTGGCTTTTGAAGTTAGTTAGAAAGCTAGAGATGAATAAGGATATTTTACAGAAACTTAGGGTTAAGGTTTCAGGGACATTGTTAGAAAAAGGAAGTCGTATAGAGAATAAAATTGTAACGCAGTATGGACAAGAAGATAAAGATGGAAATTTTAGTACTACTATTAAGTATTCAGGTGCTGTAAAAGCAGTGCTGTATTTAGCTAAAGAGTATATAAATTTTAATGAATTAATGATGAAGTTTGTTGAAAATACATCTGAAATTGGAGAAGAAAGTATATATAAATTTTTACTAGAACTTATAGAGAAAGAGTATTTGATAACTGATTTAAGACCAATATTTAATATTAGTAATCCTTTAGGATATGTTTGTAAAAAGCTTATAGATATTGGTGTAGCAGAGGGGAACGAAATTAAAGAACTAGAAGATTCCATAGACGAATATAATAAAACAGAGGTTGGAGAAGGCCAAATACTATATAAGAATATAATATGCAGTATGGAGAAAATTTGTAGGAATGATCAATATCTTCAGGTAGATATGAGAATTTCAGAAAAAGAATGTGTAATAAGTACTGAAGTTTTGAATGAGATAGAATCTTTTGGAGAAATCTTGGGTACCTTTGGATGTAGGTATTTAGAAAAATCATATTTGAAAAGTTATAAAGGGGAATTTATAGAAAGATATAGTGAAGGACAAGAAGTTCCATTATTAGAGCTTACCGACGAGTCTATGGGAATTGGGTATCCAGCTACATATTCAAAGCCTTCAAACAAAAAAGTACTGCAGGATGAAGTTAGTGTTAACGAAGATAAAATCACTAAATTTTTTGCAATGAAAATGATGAACTTTTCTTCCATTAAGTCAAAGGAAGTTATCATAACAAAGGAAGAAATTGAAAAATTGAATTTAAATAAATCAAAGATTAATGATTTGCCTACTTCTTTTGAATTAAACTTTTTGTTGAATCAAAATAATGATGAAAGCTCAGAGGGATATGATTTAGTATTGGGAGCGAATATTGGTTCTGGACGCATTGGAAAAACCTTTGGCAGGTTTATGGACTTATTTAATGAAAGTGAAGTGAATAGAATTAAAGAGGAAGTTGATAGAGATACTGAATCACTTAGTAAAGAAATAATATATGCTCAAATATCTTCTATCCATCCAATTGAAAAATGTAGTAATGTAGTTAGTAACTTTAATTTTCTAGATTATGAGTTGCCAATAGGCGTTAATTCAAGTAAGGATGAAGAATATAAATTATCGCTAGATGATCTTGTTGTAGGAATGAGGAATGGTAAGTTCTATTTAAAATCTCGGAAAAAGAATAAAGAAGTAGTATTCTATTCCCACGACATGTTGAATTACACCATAACATATAATATTTACAGGCTATTACTAGAACTAAGTAATGACAACCAGAGTTTAACATTAATCGATACATTGCTTATGAGCAGACAAAAATTTTGGTATGTTCCAAGAATCAAATTTAATAATATAATTTTATTTCCTCAAACTTGGTTGTTAAGTTTTGATATGTTAGACATAACAACGTCAGACAAAAATTTTGAAGAAAAGTTTTATAACTGGGCAGAAGAAAATGAATTAGTAAGATATATTTATTTAGGAACTGGTGATAATCGATTGGTATTGGATATAGAAAAAAAAGAGCATGTAAGAATAATTTTTCAGGAATTAAAGAAGTCTTCTGAGCAGAAGGTTAGATTGCAAGAAGTTATTGGAGGTATCAGCAGCGGCATTACTATTGATAATAAGAGATATTGTGCAGAAATCGTGGTACCTATAATAAGAAAAGCTTATGATGAGTATAAACAGGAAAATATAGTGCCTAAACTTATAGATCAAGAAAAAAGTTATGAATATTCCGAGGAAAGAGTTTTTCTACCTTTCGATGAATGGATATATCTAAAATTATATGGTGATAAAAATAGAGAAGATGAGATAATAGGAAATTATATTAACCCTTTCGTTAAAGAGTTATATGATAAGAAGCTGATTAAAAAAATGTTCTTTATTAGATATTCAGATGAAAAGCCTCATATAAGATTAAGACTAAAATGTGTCGAAGAAAAAGAACTGGAGCTCTATAAAGAAATCAAGGATTTTCTAAATAAAATGTATAATGAAAAACTTCTGTTCAAAGTAACACAAGACACATATTTTAGGGAAGTTGAGAGGTATGGTGGCATAGAAATCTTTGATGAAGCTGAAGACATATTCAATGTGGATAGTATAATAGTTAGTGAATTATTAAAATTTAAAAATCGTAAAATGATAACTATTGATTCTAAAAATATAGCAGCAATAAACATAGTTAAGCTTATGGATGACTTTGGATTTAGTTATGAAGAGCAATTAAAGTATTTTGATAAATTAATAGAGCAAAAAGAATATCGAAAAGAATTTAGTAAAATAAGAAAAGAGTTAATGAAGATATGTAATTCAGATAACTATTGGAAAGGACTAAGAGAAACTGAAGAAGGAGAGCTTATTTATAATATTATTTCTATGAGAGAAGATAGTATTAAGAAATATAGAGTAAAACTTGAACAGCTTAATCTTGAAGGAAAGTTAACGAATACAGTAGACAATATTATTGGTGGAATAATTCACATGTTTTGTAATAGATTTTTTGGAATCAATAGAGGATTGGAAAGAGAGAGCTTAGCGTTAGCAAGACATACATTGTATTCTCTAAAATATTTTAAAAATGCGGTTAATGGATAAAGATATGAAAGTATTATTAAGAGATGAGCAAAAATTAAAGATAGAGGAGATTGTAAAAAGCCTTGATGTTTTTTACAAAGACCCCAATAATATATTAGAGGCGTACAGATATGTTTTGAAATCTGATGATTTAGAGGCAGAAATAAAAAAAATTAGTCCTAGATATGTAATTGATATAGCTAGGTTTTTAGGAGAATTATATAGTTCAGATTTAGGTTTAGTGAAAGATCAAATAAAGCAAAATTTTCATTCTATGAATAAAAATTTATCTAGTTTTCATGGGTTATCAGTTTCTTCTGGAATAGCTTTAATCATTAATTCATATAAAGATATTATAGGAATTGATGAGGATATTGATGAAGAAATATTTGAATTATTAAAAATAATGGTTAGTAGCATAGAGAAGTATATTATAACAATTAAAGATAATAAGATTATGAGATATTGTGAATGCATAGGTGGATTAGTAGGCATTGGAAGGGTCTTGTTAAGATTCAAGGACAATGCAGAAATAGATAAGACTATTCGATTAATTTTAAAGACATTGATTGATTTTGTATATATGAATAAAGTTTATAATGGAGTTGAAAGACCATCTTGGTATATTACTGATAAAGAGGAGTTTGTTCTAGACAGAGAAAGATTTCCTAATGGATACCTAAACAATGGAATGGCTCACGGAATATCTGGAGTACTTGCATTTCTTTCAATCTCAATAATAAGAGGAATTAAAGTAGAAGGACAAAGTGATGCTATAGAAATTATATTAAAAGAACTTTACAAATATAAAATCGAGAATGATAACGTTACATATTGGTTAGGGAGAATACCTTATGAGATGATTGATAAATTTGAAGAAATACCATTAGAACGATGTAGTTGGTGTTATGGTACTATCGGTATAAGTAGAGCTATATATTTGGCAGGTAAAGCTATAAAAAAGCAAAAGTATATTGATGATGCTTTATATTCATTAAAAACTATATCAAAGTTATCAATTGAAGATATGCAGTTAACTTCACCAATGTTTTGTCATGGGACGGCTGGTGTATTGGAGATATTTACATTAATGTACGATGATACTTTAGATGAAGATTTTTTAGATATAATATCTAAGCTAATTGATGAAACGTTAAAATATTTCGATGAAGAAGAACCTTTCAAATTTTATACCAGGGAAATAAGTAGTATGTCAGAGAAATATCCAATGGATGACTACACAGTGTTTGGAGGCGTTATTAGTGTTGCTCTTGTGTTATTGCAATTCATTAAGAAAAAAAGTACTGAGTGGGAATCGGTATTTGTAATAAACTAATATTGAATTTTTATTTAAAATAGGTGATATACATTTATGAACGCTTTTGTGTTAAATGTTACGAAAGAATTATTCAAATAATTTATAATGGAACTAAAATCAAATAGTAATAAACTATTAAGAGGTATTTAAAAATATAAGAGTGAGTATGAAAATTATTCGTTAACCAGTATGGAGACGGATAATTTTTTTTTAGAGATTAATAGATATTATAAGTATAGGATTTGTATAAGAATATAATGTTTAACGAGACATAATTAATATTAAGATTTTTACGAGAATATGTGATACGAGCATAAGATTTCGAATGCAGTTATTACAAAAATGAAAGCGTTTATTACTAAAAGGCTAGAAACGACACACACTTATTATTACTTACCGTCATTATGCTATTTAATAAAAATTTTAAAATAATGTGTTTTATAATTATATTGGGTGATAGATATGGAAGGAAAATTAAAAATAAAAATAAATTGGGTTGAAATATTAGCAGAAAAGATAACACAGAAACTGAACAATCATTTAAACAAAGATGGGTTAGAATTAATGAAAATGAAGTTAGGTATAGAAATAATATTAATTAATTTATCTAAGCTCATAGTAATCTTTTTAGTAGCGGCACAAGTAAATTTATTGAAAGAATCATTGTTTATGATACTAGTTTTTGCGAGTATTAGAAAAAGTTCTTTTGGGCTTCATGCACAAAATAGCATAGTTTGCACTATAACATCATTGACAATTGATGTGTTTGGAGCATTTATAAGCTATTATATAACACTAAATAATTTCATGGTATTTATAATATTCGTATTTATAAACATATGTTTATATAGATATGCTCCAGCAGACACGGAGAATCATCCATTAATAGGTAAAAAATTAAGACAAAATCTTAGAAGACAAAGCGTTACAGTGGGAATTATTCTAATGATTTTGACTTTAATAATCCAAAATCCAACAGTAAAAGCTATGATTATAATAGCTACAGGCGCACAAGTTATAAGTATATTACCGATAACATATAGAATATTAAATAGGGGGTATAAGAATTATGAGAAATATGAGAGAGGAATTAATTAAGATAGGGGATATGGTAATTGGCGAAATAGGAAATGAAGCAGTAAAACTAGGAGATCGAGCTAGAGGATTATGTCTTTTCCTTAATGTATATGAGCCAGTTATTCCAATAGAATTATTAGATGATATTGAGTAATGGTATAAAAGAGTTATAACCTAACAGCTGGTTATAACTCTTTTTAGGTATATTTAGCATGGGCAACAACCTGTGCGTAAAGATTTATATTAGATGTTATGATTGTAACAACTGATAAAGGAGAATGGAATGGGAAATGAACACAAAGAAACATTTGCTATGCTTTTTAAAAATCTTTGAAATCTAGAATTAGAGTAAGGAAAGGTGAAAAAGTTACAAATAACGAGTTTGAGAGATTTAGTTTATTAGTAAAAAAATAAGAGATATGGTACAATATAAGAGTAATAGTTAAAACTAGATATGTAAACTCGTTTAGTAGGAGAATTGGTCATATTATGGAAAAGTTATTAATGCAATTAGGCTCAATTATTCTTTTTTATACAGCTATGATTAATCTTAATTCATTCAAAATAAAGTTTAAAGAAGGTGTGCTACTGATACTTATAACAGAAGTTTTTGCAACAGCTTTATTAAATATAAATGAATTTATCGCAATAATACCTATCTTTGCTGTTGGAGCTATATACATATATTGGAATAGCAAAAGTTTTGTTAGAAGTGTATCTATTCCATTAATATCATTAATAATAATGATATTGTCAAATAATATTGTCGGAATCATTGCATTTAAAGTATTTGGCTTTGATATTAGTATGGTAAGAAATAATTCAATGCTATATTGGTTTTTGATTTTTATTGGTTTAGTATTAATCTTCATAATAACAAAAGTGTTAGGAGTATTTATAAATAGAAAATTAAATATATCTAATTTAGAATTAAGGGGAAGCTTTGCGATACTAATTATTGTAAGTCTAGTTTTAGCAATAGTAATATTTTATGCTAATTTAGTTCTCGAATCAAAACTAGATTCGGGATTAGAGCGTGGCATAATGAATGCAATACTATTTATGGCTTATTTTGTTTTACTAATAATAATCATGTATATACTCATTATCAATATAAACAAGGAGATGGACTTTAAAAGTAAGCAAATACAATTTAAAAGTTTACAGGAATATACGGACAAAATAGAAAAGTTATATACAGATATGAGAAGTTTTAGGCATGATTATGTTAATATACTTTCTTCTATGATCGGTTATATAGAAGAAAAAGATATTGATGGGTTAGAGAAATATTTTAATGAGAAAATACTCCCATTAGGAAAAGGAATGGAGTCAAAGAATTTTAGAATAGACCTTTTGAAAAATGTTAAGATAGTAGAAATCAAAGGGATTTTTTCTTCAAAGTTGATTAGAGCTCAAGAAATTGGAATAGATGTGTTTATAGATATTGTAGAGCCTATTGAGGAAATAAATATGGATGTCATAGATTTAAGCAGAGTTATCGGGATAGTTCTTGATAATGCCATTGAAGCATCAGAAAAGTGTGACAAGCCATTGGTAAAAGTTGCCCTTATAAATAAAAAAAGTTCAGTAATTATAGTGATAATTAATAATTTTGTTGAAGAAGTACCTATATATAAAATGTATCAAAAAGGATTTTCCACAAAGGGAGAAAATAGAGGGTTAGGATTATATAACCTGAAGGAAATAACTGATAAGTATAAAAACGTACATATGGAAACAATTGTGGAAAATGGCGAATTTAAGCAGGTTTTTGAAATAACAAATAAATAATATGTATGAAAAGTGGTGAATTAAGTGTGTTAAGCATATTTGTATGCGAGGATAATAAGGAACAAAGAGAAAGGATTACAAAAGCAATTGAGAATATAGTTCTAATTGAAGAGCTTGATATGAAATTAGCTTTAGCTACAGAAAAGCCAGATGACATTATAGATTTTATAAAAGAAAATAATGGAGTGGGTTTGTATTTTTTAGATATAGATTTAAAGGCGACTATAAATGGAATAGAGTTAGCTACAAAGATAAGAGAATACGATCCTAGGGGATTTATAGTGTTTGTTACAACCCATGCAGAGATGAGTTATTTGACATTTATATATAAGGTTGAGGCAATGGATTATATAATAAAGGATAATTATAGGAATATAAAAGAAAGGGTACATCAATGTATCCTAGATGCTAATAAGAAATATTCCACAAAGTCCACTGATTTGCAAAAGATATTTAGTATAAAGGTCGATGATAGGATTATAAATATCGAATATAGTAAAATTTTATTTTTTGAAACATCTTCTACAATACATAAAGTAATTGTACATGCAATGGATAGGCAAATTGAGTTTTATGGAAAGATGAAGGAAATAGAAGCAAAATTGGATAGTGGATTTTATAGATGCCATAAATCATATATTGTTAACAAGGAAAATATAAAAGAAATTGATTTAAATAATAGATGTATTCATATGGTAAATGGTGAAAGGTGTTTAATATCAACTAGAATGTTAAAAGGTTTAATTGAATAATATATATGGAATAGAGCAACAAGTCAAATATTAAAAAATAAAATTTATATATAATTAATCTTATAGTCCCCACTAGGGGATTTTTTTATTGCATTAAAAAATATATTTATAAAAGATTAGATTTATTATTAACATCTATTTAAATCCTATGATTATTATCTAAAATACAGCGATTATTACGTAAAGAAAGTTTATTTTATAATCTATGATATAGTTTTATTGAAAAAAGAACTTTCAAAAAGTTTATTATGAAGGGGGGAAAAAGTTGTTATCCAATAATGATAGTGCTAAAAAAGAATGCATAAAAAGTATACCAAAAGAAAAGCATGCTACTCATGGAATAAGCAAAATGGTAGCAAGACTTTATAAAAGTCTTCCGGATATAGTTAAAGATAAGAAAGAATTTATAACTTACTTAGTTGAGTATTTTTATGAAAATATTTTAGACCAGGATAAGATAGTTGAGTATTTCATGTTTATATTAAGGGCAATAAAATTGACTGAAAAAAATTTGTTTGATATAAAATCGAAGATTTTGAATACAGATGAACATATAGAGATAGTGAAAATAGATTCTTATCTTCTAGACGGAAGTGCTATAATTTGGTTTTCAGATGGCAAGAGCATTGTATTTAAGATGAGGGCTTTAGAAGATATTGAGAGGTTCAATTATATTATTAATTGGACTAATTCTAAGTTACCTGATAAATATAAGTTAAGCACAAGTTGTTTATTAAACTATAAAAGATACGGTTTTATAGAAAATATAGCAAATGAAATTCCCCAGGACCTCGAAGAATATTACTTTAATTCTGGACAATTATTAGCTTTACTATATATGATGGATTGTAATAAAGTTGAGAAAAAAGATATTATTTCATTAAGGAATTGCCCTTCGATATTAAACTGTACAAATTTATTTATAGTTCAAGAAGAAATATTTAATCAAGAGATTTCATCCACAGATATAGCTAAAAAAATCCTAGATTATTCTGTGTATAATATTGAATTTCTATCAGAAGATATGAGTTGCTTAGCTAAGAATTATATTAACTTAATAAAGTCTGGATACAAATATAGATACAATATTATTAGTAGTAATAAAAGTCAGTTAATAAAGATAATTAATGAGCTATTTAAGGGTGATCATTTAATCTTATCTCATATGATTCCCAAAATTTATAATTTTACGGAAAATGATTTAAAGCAACAATTATATTTTTTAGATGTACGTTTTGTGCAATTTAAGTATCAGGATAGTAATTTTAAATTCTTAGTCGGTGATACTTATGATAATCTCAATAAAGAAGAACTAAAAGAAATTGCTATTAAGTTAGGTGATTATATAATACAAAAAAGTATTATTGGGGTTGAAAATTCATTGACTACTAGGTCATGGATAACTGATGTAAAGCTGGGGAACAAGTTGGAATTATCACATAAATGTAATAGTATAAGTTACGGGACTTGTGGAATAGCTATTTTCTTATTATATTTAGGGGTTGTAACCCAAAAAGCATATTTTATAGCTGCATCTATTGAGTCTATGAGAAAAGTAATTTATGCTATGAATAAAAAATCTATTGAAAACCATACACTTAGAGAGAGTGCTGAAGTAACCTATACGCTTCTAAAAATATATATGATAACTAAAGATGAATTCATAAAATCTTCAGTTATAAAAATAAGTTCATTGGCTTTCTCCATACTAAGTAATAGCACAGATAAGTTGGAATTAGAAGATATGGAAGCATTCACTATAATTTTACTAGCTATATATAAGGAGAAGTTAAGCGATTTTAATATAAATAGAGTATTTAAAATAGCTGACTTATCTTATAACAAAGTATTGGGATTCTGGAAAAATGAGGTGTGCAAGAACAGCTTGAATTATGATGTTAATGGAGTTGTAGTTATTTTTTCAATTCTCTTATATATCAAAAAGAACGCTGTAATTGAACACGAAATTCAACAATTGCTTAAAATTGAGAGGAGTATAGGGTCTAAGAAACAATGTAGAAAAAAAGAGACATATAAAAAAGTCTTAATTAGTAGGAGTATCTTAAAAGAATATGGTTACAACGATGGATTGATAGTACAGGAATTAAATGAAACCATAAAGTATATTATAGAGAAGGAATTTGGAAACGGTACTTATTATAATAGGGATATAGAGAATATTGAATTAGTGAGATATGCAGCTAGTAGCTTAGAAGATGATGTCTTAATTAATAGTTGTAATAGTAATTTAAATAGGTTGGTAAAAGAAGACCTTATAGAAAACATAAAAAAGCAGATAAAATTTGAAGATAGACCTCTGTCTTTTAAGTATGGTACAATTGGGCAAGGCTATAGATTAATCAGAATATATAATGAGGATATAGTGCCACAAATATTGTTTATATAATTTAGAATTTAACTGTAAAAGTATTAAGTTTGCTCCAGCTTGCTATAGTTCAATTTCTTAGAGTGGAGTAAGGCAATTTATAAAAGGATTTTAATCTTAGATGTAATTCTAGATTAAAGTTCCTTTTGTACTATCTTCTAATAAGCTTTTGATAGGATAGGTCTTAACTCTAAGGTTTTCTAATTAATAAGGTTGTTTACAGTTGATGGCTTGATACTAGACTAATAATACACTGTAACAAGATACAAACTAATGTAAGTGTTTACATATATTAAATATAATTACCTTTAGAGATTATTTTGGAATATAACTAAGGTAATCTAATTAATAGTAAATAAAGCATAAGACTTTCATTGACTTTGACGTGGTGTCGCACTTTATACTTTTAAATAAGGAAGGAGGAGTTAATAATGGAATTAAAAACAATTAGCGAAGTATCGAAGACTTTTAATATATCTACAAGAACGCTGAGGTACTATGAACAAATAGGACTTATAGATAGCACGAAAAAAGAGGGGTACTCTTATCGGGTCTATGATGAAAAGGCGATACTGTCTCTTCAACAAGTTCTAATTTTGAGAAAGTTGCGAATTCCCTTAAAGCAAATTAGAGATATACTCAGTAGCGAAGATGCTATTATGGCTATTGAAGTCTTTAAGCAGAATATAAATCAGTTGACGGATGAGATATCAGCATTGACAACAATTAGAGAAATACTAAATAGTCTTGTTGAGAAACTTCAGTTGCAAGGAAAACTCAGACTAAAATTAGATTTGCTTAGTGATGATTCCATACTTAACATAGTATCCTCCTTAACTCTACAAAAAAGCAACCTTAAGGAGGAACGGTCAATGGAAGAATTAAATAAGGCGACAGAAAGTTTGTCGACACTAAAGAATGTTAGGATTATTCATTTACCACCATATACAGTAGCATCAAGTCACTATATTGGGGAAAATCCTGAAGAAAATGCCGGCAACCAGCTAGAGAAGTTTCTAAAGGACAGCAATTTGTATAATATCAAACCAGATGCTCGTGTATTTGGATTCAATCATCCAAACCCATCAAGTGAAAGACAATATTATGGATATGAATTATGGGTAACGATTCCTGAGGATATGGAAGTACCTGCACCACTTAAAAAGAAGCATTTTGAAGGCGGAATGTATGCAGCTCATTCGATTATTTTTCCCAATTTTCATGAGTGGGAATGGGTATCTAACTGGGTGAATATAAATAATCCTAAATATGAAGCTAATTATGCTGTTGATGGAGAACAATGTATGGGTGGATTACTTGAAGAACATTTAAATCATGTATATAACTCAAATTTTGATTGGCCAAAAGACAGGGAACAGCAAATAGATTTATTGTTCCCAATAAAATTCAAGACACAAGAATAGATAATAAATAAAGACATATAGTCATCGTATCTTCCCTTTTATAATAGTAATTATGAATTATAAAGGGGGAGTTTTTATGTTTCATAATGAAAGCAAAAGTGAAGTTGATTTATATAATTTGATTTTTACTTAATTAGTGGTAAGTAATCTGATTTTAGGTAATTGTTTTAGCTGGTATATAATGTACAATTAAAGTAATAAATTCCAGAGAGAAATTTATTATAAAATTATAGTACATGGATGGGGTATTTATATGTATACAGAATCATTTTTGTTAAGAGAAATTTCAGATAATACTTATTTAATTGATGATAATGGAATGGCTACAGCTTATTTAATTATAGGAAAAGATAAGGCGTTATTAATCGATACTGGCATGGGGTTTAACAATTTATATTCGGTAGTGAAAGGCATAACAGAACTACCATTAGTTGTTGTAAACACTCATGGCCATTGTGATCATGTTTGGGGAAATTATCAGTTTGAAGAAGCTTATATATCAGATAAAGATAAAGTTTTATATGATGAAGCTTATTCAATAGATATAAGGAAAAGTTCCATGGAAATGTTTAAAGATATGATTCCGTCAAATGTTACTTCAGAAGATATTGAGAAATGGATTAATGTTGCTTCTTGCAAGATATTATCTATAAAACAAGGTGACTTAATAGATCTAGGGGATAGGGTATTGCAAGTTATCGAAACACCTGGACATACAAAAGGAAGCATCGTTTTGTTAGATGAAAAAGAAAAAATACTATTTGCGGGAGATAGTATAATAGGAAGACTATGGATGCATTTGGAGGAATCTATATCTCTAAAGAATTATCTTAAAAGTATAGAAGGATTGAAAGTATATTGCAATAAGTTTGAAAAAATATATCATGGACATACGAAATATAATGAGGAGCCTTATGATGTATCTTTTGTAGAAGAGGTTATAAGAGATGTCTCAACTATTATTGAAGGAAAATGTGTTGGTACTTATTTAAAGGATATATCAGGAGAATGCTTAGTATGTGACTTTGAGCATTGGAGTGTGTGGTATAAATTCAAGAAGAATAATTGAGTTAAATACTAAATTGTATTAACGAGATTATGAAGGCAAGTAAGAATATTCATAAATTTCTACATAGGAAAAGGTATGCAAATTAGTTACAATAACCATAGTTCACACACTCAATATATCACCTATTTCACCTTACCTATAGATATATTTACGCGGTAGTTCCCAAACGTTAAAAGTTTACTTAGTAAACCCATAAGGTCATCGTCATCAACAAAGTTTACTTTTAATAAATAACAACCTTCTCCACTGATACGGTCACAATCTAATACGGATTCAGTAGCTTTTACGAATTTTATGAAAGCTGGATGATCTAAGGTTTTCATAAATACAGTAATAAAGGCTGTTTTGCAAAGGCTAGAGGAATTAATTTTTATTGTATATCCTTGAAGAATTCCTGCTTGCTCCATCCTTTTTATGCGATTTGATACTGCTTGGCCTGTTAAATGAACTAATTCTCCAATTTCACGCCATTGAAGACGAGCATTTTCTTTTAGTAGGTTTAAAATTTGAATATCTGTTTGATCAAGCATAACTAGAAGTTTCCTTTCATCATGAAACTGAAAATGGTATATTTCTTTCTCGAAGAAAATTTACTATATCATATAATAAATGTATCATATAAAGGGAGGAAATACCATGAAAGTTCAACTTATACGTCATGCGACATTAAAATTAAATATAAATAACAAAACAATTTTAGTTGACCCAATACTTGCTTCAAAAGGGGAAATGACTCCTGTGCCGGGTGTTAAAAATCAAAACAATAATCCTTTGGTAGAGTTACCTATAGATGCTAGTGTTGTTGCAAAGGCAGATGCAATGCTCTTAACACATATTCATAGGGATCATTTTGATGAAACTGCAATAAAGTTAATAGATAAAGATATAGCAATATTCTGCCAACCGGAGGATAAGGCTAAAATAGGGGAGAATGGATTTAACTTTGTTAATGCTATTGATCAGGGCTATAGTTGGAATGATATCAGTTTTAATAGGACTGGTGGACAGCATGGAACAGGTCAAATTGGAAAGCTTATGGGTACTGTATCTGGATATGTTATAACAGCTAAAAATGAGTCTTCAGTTTATATTACTGGTGATACAATTTGGTGTAAAGAGGTAGAGGAAGCTTTAGAAAATTATAAACCAGAGGTAATAATAAGTTTTGCTGGTTCTGCACAATTTTCTGATGGTGGTGATCCTATTACTATGAATAAAGAGCATATACTTCAGATTTGTAGAAAGTCACCTACATCAAAAGTTATTGTTGTCCATATGGAAGCTTGGAATCATTGTATGCTTACAAGAAAAGGACTAAAGGAATTTTTGCATGAAAGCAAAGTTTTAGATCGAGTTTATATTCCAGAGGATGGAGAGATTATAGATTTATGATGTTGCACAGCAAAAGATAAGAATTATTTTGTTGTAATGCTTAAATTTCATAGATAATTTCAGAGTGTTACAAACTCGATGATAATGCTTTTAATACAAAGTGGAGTCCGTAAAAGAAAGGTGCTGATGCTTCCTTTCTTTCACGGACTCTATTTGCTAGTAAAAAGTTCTAGTTAATGAAGAGACGCTAAACTTTAAATTATACTGATTTTTTACGCTTTATTAATATGGTAATATTTATGATTATTACTAAAGAACTAAATGCTAACATCATGTAATAAACTAAATAATCTGAAAAAAAGAATTCAAGTCCATACCATTGACCTAATAATAAAACTGCAAAAGGAATTGCCCAACTGGCTGAAGCACCTGTAGCATCAACATATATTGTTAATATAGATAGCAACAACATTATAAACCAGAAAATACAAGAATATATCATAAACTTATAATTCGAATCTTTTATACCTATAATTAAAATAATGCCCCAGATAATTATGTATAAAAAGGTAACAATTAAATTCCCTATAGTTACAGGGGAACCATACAAGAAATTGCCAAAATTTAAATACATACAAATTAGAACTAATATAATTGATAAAAATATTAGTGTCATTGTTTTTTTCATTGTTTCAATCTCCTTATATTGTAATTATAGTTGCTAAATATATAGAAATTGTATCATGTCTATTTAAAACAATATAGTTATATTTTATAAATTTGTCGAAAATTTATATCGAGTTATATAGAAGCTAAAAAATACAGATTCATTATCATTTAGTAGTATAGTTTATGCTTCTAAACGTGAAGAGTTAATAAGTTTTTCAGACAATAAAGAAATTATATGAACAAAAGAGAAGTAAAGAGAATAAATTTTCACTCTAAAATTTATTTTGAAAGGTACAGTGAATATAGCTTTACATTAAACAACAGGATATAGCTTAAAAAATATAGCCCTTGCGATTGGACCAACAATAACTAGTTGAAGAGGTAGAGCAAATAAAAAATTTTTAGATAAAGCTTGTACAAAATTTATTAGAAAATCTGTGGATATGCCTTGATGGATTATTGAAGTAATCAAAGACATAGAAAAGCACATGCCACATACCATAAAGAATGATGTAAGTAAGATTTTTTTGATAAGTGGAGACTCAGCGGTTACTAGCTTTGATACGAAAGATTTAGCAACTTTTCCAACGAAAAACCAATCAATAAATAATGCAATGCAAAATACAGGTACAAACCCTATAAGTACATCCTTTAAAAAAGAAGTAGTAACGCCGTTTCTAAGTAACACATTATATGCATCCATTCCCAATACCATTAATGTGCAGCATATAAGTGTAAATATGAAGTTTTCTCTTTTATTTTTTCCCATAGTAAAGCTCCTTTAATATTATATTGTTAACTAAGATTACGATTTAGTATATCATTGTGATTACTTATTGTCAAATTGGTTGACAATACTGTGGTAAATGTAGGGATAAGTGAGATCTAATAACTATGAAATAAGTATTTGTGAATAGTCAGGTTTTAAGTTAAGAATCCTATATGGTAATATTAAAGTGTATAGAGTTTGAATTATATATGTTCCAATAAAGATTTTTTATGAGATATATTAAATTATAAATATTTTCTTAGAGTTTTGAGATAGTTTCAATAACAAAACTATATATTATGAAACAATTAAAGATGACATGAGGTTATATTATAATGAATGATTACTTAAATGACTTAAATTTAATAGATTTAATAAGTGAAAAACATAAAAGACTTCGTAAAGAGGTAATTAAGCTTTGGTTAGAAAAGAAAGGAGAAGAAATAACGGATACTGAATCACATCTACTAGCAATGTTGGAAATAAAAAGTATGACAGTAGCTGAAACTGCGAGGAAGATAGATTTATCACGTCAGGCAGTTCATAAGTGTGCAAAAAAATTAATAAATCAAGGTTATATTATGATGAAGTGTATCGAAGGAAATAATCGTGATAAGCTAATAGTTTTAACTGAAAAAGGGCATGAATACTGTAGTGAGATGTTAATAATTAAAAGATATATAGAAGAAGAAGTTGCCAAAGAAATAGGTCATGAAAGTGTTGCTATGATGAAAGCTCTTTTAAGAAAGGACTGGATTAGGTAAAAAGCAATACAATTTACCAATGAAATGTATTTCATCTGAGATAAACTTTCATTGGTAAATAATACATTACTGCAACTTATATGGTTTGTGAAATCACAATTAATCTCTAGGTATTTCGATTGTAGGAAATTTTAAATCATTATATTTGATAAAATTCTCTTTAACCTTTGCTAGGTTTTCTTCGGTGTAGAAACCACCTTGTGTATGCATAATTTCTCTTAGATGATGTTCTCTTCCTTCAACACTAGTACGATCACGGCATAATCCATTTTCAGCAATAACAAATTTCCATTTACCATCTTCTGTTTTTTCAAGGTCGCCGCCTGCCCCACAAACTTGACATTCAATTGGGAAATGAAGTCCATCCCATTGAACTTCTCCTAAAACCAAAGCATTAGAATGACAATTTGGACACCAACCCATATTTTCATCACCTAGCCAGCTTCTTTTCTTAACAGGAGTATTCAAGGATGTCATTATATTTTCACCAATCTTATGAGCACGTTTAATCATATTCTCATGAAGTAAACATTGCTTTGGCGCTGGCACGCGGGTAGCCAAGAACATATCAATAATTTTGAAGTCATTTGTGAAGCAAGTTGCCTGCATACATTCTAAAGCCATAGATTGCCAAGATCTAGTAGAACCGCCAACGGCAATTAACGCACCAACTCTATGTTTATGTTCAACGGCTCCAATTGCTTCTAAAAAAGAAGATTCATAGCTTAAGTTTCTATGCATGAACTTTAAATAGGTGGCGGTTGGCATTAAATCATAAGTAGGGGCTGATAAAATAACAGCATCTTGATTTAACATAACATCCATAATTGCTTTTTTATCATCTTTTTTGTCTAAGGTACAACCAACATATTTACCATTAGACATTCCGTGGGTACAGGCAGTACAACCTGTACAATCAACGATGTTATAATCTCTTAGGTTAATCATTGTTACTTCTGTACCTTGCTCCTGACAAGCTAAAAGTGCTTCTTTTAATAAAATTTCAGAATTAGAATCTTTTCTTCCAGTTGTAACGCCTAATACTTTAAAAGCCATATTAATATCTCCTTTAATAATCGTTTATAATAGACTTATATTGCTAAGTATATTAAAGTAGCAATATATTCGAGTGTAGGTAAAATTAAGATTGAAACTTATAGTGATTACATACTCAATAAGATTAACATGAGGAAATAAACTATTCATCAGAAAAAAGTATGAAAATATTATAGTTAAATTAATGAATTTTTAGAGATTTTTCTAAGGGTTAAAGGAGGCAGTTTTTGATTAATTTAAAAGCAATAGTTGACTTTATTAAAGATAAATATAAGAGTAGAGTTTTTGGAGAATATGATGAGGATTATATTATTGATCAAGTTCATATTTTGAACGAGGATACTGAAATTTTTCAGAATGGATTATATCTAACAGCAAAGGCTAATTTGGAACTGTTATATGGAAAGAAGAATATTTTATTGGTTGTTAACAAGGTAAACGAGAGTATAGATGTGTTACAGGTAGAAACAGAAAGTAGTATCGAGAAAGTCCATAGTGGTATTTGTAAATTTATTTTTACGGAATATAAGCTGTATGCGAAAAAATTTAATATCTATAACAGCTTATACACTTTTAATGACATGAATAAAACTTTAAATATAGCTGAGAGTTACTTGGAAAATCCTATTTTTATTTTAGATACAAGTTATCGTATTATTAATCGTTCTAATGTTGCTAATTTTATTAAAGAGGATATTTTAAACTACAAAGATGAATATTATTTAGTAACTGATATTGTTAACACCATGAAGAAAGATAGATGTATCGATAACATTTATAGTTTCAACAAATCATTTTTTCACTATTCTGATAAAAGTCTTATATTTTCTGGCATACGAATTAATAATGTCACTGCAGCATATATATGCGTAGTTCAAAAGCAACGACAATTTGTCGAAGAGGATTTAGAAATAACCAATGCTTTAACTCAAGTTCTTTCTATACAAATAGAACGGGATAATTTGTTTGTTAGTAGTTCTGGGTTAGAGGAAGAATATTATCTAATGGACTTGCTTACTAATAGAATTGATAATGTTATACATATAAAAGAGCGGTTAGAAAACATAGAATTTAAGGTGAGAAAAAGTATTCAATTAATAGCGATACCTTTCTCTCAAACCTATCAAGAGTATAGGCATAGTTTTGGACTAAAGCAGTTAATCAATATTGCTAAAAATATACTTAACAATTGTATTTTTACGTTCTATGAAGAAAAAATTATTTTTATGGTCAGTACAGAAGAAAAGGATATACTAGCTAAAAATAATAAAGCTAAATTTATAGAATTTCTAAAACTTAACAATCTAAAAGCTGGAGTTAGTCTAAGATTCGAAAATATCCTTGATACAAAAGAGTTCTACAACCAAGCAATCCATGCATTAGAGTTTTCAGAGAGATTAAAGAGCCAAGGTTATATATTTCATTTTGAGGACTATTTAGAATATTATATATTTCATTTATGTGAAAACATAGATAATGATGTTCATAGGGTTGATATTAATACATTGATTCATCCATATATTAAAGAACTTGAGGATATCGATAAGGAAAATAACGGAGAATTATTAAAAACATTAGTTGCATATTTAGAATGCAATAGAAATGCAAATGATACAGCTAAAAAATTAAATATACACTGCAGTACATTTTTTTATCGATTTCATAAAATTGAAGATATGTTGAATATATCTTTAAACGATGGTGATATCCTATTTAAGCTAGAGTTGTCTTCAAAAATTTTAAAATATAAAGGTTCTTTCTAATAGACAAAGAGCAAAGTATTAGAAATCTACCTTTTAAGTTTCAATTTTAGATTTATAATATAATTTGTTTTGTAATCTAATTTTAAGAAATCACAATTAATTTAATTATAGTATATAAGTTTGGTGTATAAATTTGGTGTATAAATTTAAATTGAGTTTATATAGTATTTATTTGTGAAAAAAGAAGTAGTATTCCTTAGAAATACCACTTCTTTTTAGTATGGTGAACTATAAAATTAATAACTAATCAATAATCAAAACACATCTAAAACCAGTACCGTTAGTTTTATTAGTAGCGCCACTACAATTTCGATAAGAAGAGCGTACACTATCTGAAATATCACCCCAAGCACCGCCACGGATGACACGAGAATCACCAGAGCTTGGACCTATAGGATCTGTAGTATCAGTTTCTGAATATTTGTCTGTATATAGGTCTTCACACCACTCTTGGATATTTCCGTACATATCATAGAGCCCCCAGGGATTAGGTTTTTTAGTTCCTACTTCATGGGTAGTCCCAGCTGAGTTGATATCAAGCCATGCATAATTACCTATTTCTTCGGCTGTATCCCCAAAAGTCCACAAACTGTCAGTACCTGCTCGGCAAGCGTATTCCCATTGAGCTTCCGTTGGTAGTGAAAAATTTTCACCAGTTTTTTCTGCAAGTTTTTGCAGAAAAGTTTTGCAGTCATCCCAACTAACATTATCTACAGGCTTTTTTAAGTCCACAAATTCACTTGGATTGCTACCCATAAGTTCAAGCCACTGTTCTTGAGTTACCTCAAATTTCCCTAGATAAAAAGCTTCAGTAATGGTCACTTTATGTTTTGGACCTTCATCACCATCACCGAATTCCTCGTTTGATCCCATAGTAAAAGATCCTGGGTTAATAAGAACAAAATCTAATTTTATACCGTTGCTTAGAGTAATAGTTTTACTATTTGACAAAGTTGATTGGGTAGTTTCAATAGTATTTTTTTTATTAGTATTTAGGTTAAGTATACTGCTACTAATGAAATATATTAGCATAAAAACTGATATGGTCAACAAAATCAATATAAGTTTTAATTTATTAGATGTGGTTTTCATATTGTGCACCTTTCTTACAAAGTTTTAACTGTAGTGAGTTCATAATGCCAATAAATACAGTTAAATAAAATGGGTTAGAAACAACCAAGTCCTTTAAGATCACTGCTATCAGTTAAATGCATAAAGGTGATTGTTGGCAATACACCATTAGTTCCTCTAGCTTTAGTCATTTGAGTCGCATCTAAACTTTGGAAATCTGCAGATGATACAGTGACACCTGATTTATTCCAAGAGTTATTGCTTACATTTGCAGCTGGTAAGTTAGAATTTATTATTGCTGCTCTTGTAAAGGCAATATTATTATGCACTATTTCTCTTGTTCCTGGAATATCAGTAGCATTAGTTGGACTTACACGCTCTAACATATCAAAGTTTCCAGCAGCATTGTTGTAGGCAGTGTTATATGTCCAGGTTGCAGATTGTCCAGGTTGGTGATTAGCATAGAAGCCATGAGCTGCGTTATTAGCTGATAAGCAATATTTAACTGTGTGAACTGGTATTGTGCTAGGTGGTGTTCCAGTTCCGTATCCACCAATTTTAAAGCCGTTAGAATCTCCACCAGCAGTCATGTTATAAGCCCAGCAATGATCAAAAGTATTCGAACCTCTTGAAGTTAAGCAATCATATCCGTCATCACTATTATGCCATGAACGGCAATACTGGAAGGTAACTCCATCACCATGAGCACCAAAACCGTCTGTGTTTCCAATTGAACTTGATGTTGGTCCTATATTATTGTAAGCATCACATTTGATACAAGTTCCAGTGCCATGGTTAACAAAGTAAAAACCGTTAGCTTCTGTATCGTGGCATACAACTTGATTAAATGTAGCATTTCCTTCAATTCTGAAGCACTCAGATTGTTTCTGAGTACCGACCTTTACTCCTGTTACTTGTATTGATAAGAAAGTAACGTTAGATACTCCACTAGCTATACGGAATGCTGCGACACGTTTAGTTGGAGTTATATTTGAAAAATCAAAAATTGGCACATTCTTTGAGGTATAAGCTCTATAAGTAATTCCACTTTTAGTTATGTTATTTACGTAATTGTAGTTGCTATCTGAAGCACCTATAGAAAAGTTTTTATAAACTCCGCCTAAGAGCATAACTGTATCACCAGATGAAGCGACTGATTGAGCTTTAGCTATACTAGCAAATGGAGCACTTAGAGTTCCAGGATTGTTGTCATTACCATTTGGAGCCATATAATATTCTGCTGCATTTGCAGTTGCTGATGCAGCTAAAAAACTTCCGCACATAACTAAAGATGCAAATAAAAATTTTTTTAATAAAGTTTTCATAAAGTATCCCCCTATTTTCTATTAATTTGGTGCAAAGATTAATTGCAGTTTTAAGTTTCTAACACCTCCAACTAAAGAATTGATTTATATAAGTCAGCAATAGAAGAATATAAGACTAGTGGATACGTTTCCAATTTGTGAAATAAGTTTCCTATTAGATAAAGTAGAATTAAGATTTTGTAAAAATCTATTGTTGAGATATATACATGATACATATATATTGATAGTACTTATTATAAGTGGTAACGATATATATGTAAACGTATAGAAATATAATTTGTAGCATTGTTGCAATCAAATAGTAATTTATAGTATATAATTACAAATAGGTGTTATAGATTTAGTAGACAGCTAGGATGGATTTTAGATGAAAACTTTAATTTTTAATGGTTCCCCAAGAAAAAATGGAGATACACAGGCTATGATCAATGAGTTTAGAAAGCATATAAATGGAGAAGTAAAAATAATTGATGCTTATTATGCTAATATTAAACCTTGTACAGATTGTAGATACTGCCATCATAGTGAAGGGTGTTCGAAAAAAGATGATATGCAAGAGGTTTATGATTACATATTAGAGTGTGACAATATTATCATAGCATCACCATTGTATTTTTCAGAGTTATCAGGTCAACTATTGGCAGTAATGAGCAGATTGCAGACTTATTGGTGTGCAAGGTTTTTTAGATATGTAAATCCTATTGAGAAAAAGAAAAAAGGTGGAATACTTTTAGCTGGTGGTGGTGATGGGCATATGGAAAAAGCAATAGAAACAGCAGAATGTTTATTGCATAAAATGAATGCAGTATCTGTTGGGGCAGTGTGTTCTCATAATACAGAAAACGTATCTCCCAAAGAGGATAGAAATGCTATAGAAAATATAAAAAAGATAGCAATGCAATTGAATTATGATTATATAAATAAAACAATTAAACGTTAGAAGTTTTTGATAAATATTAAATGAAGAAATGGAGTTATATGAAAGATAGAGTTTGCTGGGAAATACCATTAATGATTGTAGGAATAAATATAGATAGGTTGGTGAAATTTTAATATGGCGATAATTGAAGCAAAGAAATATGAATTGAGCCTAGGAGAAGTAACATTAGAATCAGCTAAGGGTGAAGACGCTGCTTTGTTAATACTGTTTATCAAAAAGGCTGATAGTGAAACTGACTTTTTACTTAGAGAATCAGATGAGTTCAATATTTCTTATGAAAATGAAAAGAAGTTTATCGATGATAAGAGGAAAAATGAAAATGAACTTTTTATAACTGCAAAAATAGATGGAGAAGTTGTTGGAACATTGGGTTTTGCAGGTAGTTCATTTAGACGAGGTAAACATAAAGGGCAATTTGGAATAGTTGTGTTAAGAGAATATTGGGGCTACGGCATTGGTAGTAAGATGTTAAATTTATTAATAGAGTGGGCAGATAATGTTGGGTTAGTAAAAATAGCCTTGGAAGTGGATGCAGATAATGAAAGAGCCATTAAGATATACAAAAAATTTGGCTTTGAAGTAGAAGGAATATTAAAATATAATAAGCATATGGGACAAGGCGTTTATAAAGATTCTATCCTCATGGCAAGGATCAATCATGGTAAATTTAAATAAATTTTAAGCTATAATAGATAAATTACTAGAGGATATGTTTAAAGCTAATTATGGATGTTCCGATTAAAAGGTACATTAAGATTATCAATGATATGTGTTTAATATTAGGAAGATTATTAGAAACTATATATATGATAAGACTATTAAGAGAAAGTATTTAGGTATTTAATGATTAAATAGATATTAAGTTTGACAATAATAGGAACTAAAAGTTATTATGATAAAAAGTATGTTGTTACTAGGGAGAAATATTATGGAGATTATTTTAGATTTAAAGGCTTCAGATACAAGAGATATATTAGATACACTGTTTGTTATGGAAAATAAGGAGTTTTATGATAAGATAACAGCAAGGTTGCCAGGTTTTGTTCCTAATAAAAATATTCAAAAGTACATAGAGAAGCTTACTAAAAGTAAAAATGTTGATAGAGAAAAGCTTAAGTTTTATTTTCATAATTATGATTATGAGTTTAATTCTACTGGAGAAGCACTTATAGTAGCAAATTGCCTTGATATAGATAATCCAATAAGTATGTCTGGTTATACACTAAATGAATATTTAGATATACTAAGAACTAGAGAAGATGATGAGATACTAGAAAAGCTTGTAGCATATTTAGTTTACCTAAAAGGAAAAGCAGAGTGTAAGTTAGTGGAAAAGTATAAGGATACCCATAAAGATAAAAATAAAACAGTGGAGTTACTGAAAGATTGTAATATTTCAAGTGAAGCAAAGTGGAACATATACTTGATAATAGATAATCCTAAAAAATACTTAAATGAGGCTTGTGAGTTTATTGAAAACTTTATACCAATCTTCAATAGCTCCTTTGAAAAGGTGAAGACAGAGAGAATAAACTTTAGTGAATATATATCTAACAAGGTAGAAATTGAAGGAATAGAATATTTAAAAAGATTACCAAGTATTAATAATTTAGAACAATATAAAACTATAATTCTGACACCTATGACAGTCAATTATGCCAGCATTATTGGTGATGAGAGGGATGGTATTTTAGTTCTTTATATAGGAACAAAGATAGAAAAAGCACTAGAAGACATAAAAGGTAAAAATGATGATGAAGTAGTACTAAATATACTTAAAACCGTTAGTGATAGTAGTAGATTTAATATCCTTAAGATGATCATCGAAGAAGAAAAGTTTGGTTTGGAAATTGCAGAAAAACTAGAGTTAACAAATGCTACCATATCTCATCACATAAACTTATTACAAATTGCAGATCTAGTAATTATAAATAGAAGAGAAGGAAAAACTTATTATAAGTTAAATAAAGAAGCACTAAGAAATATGATTAAATTTATATCAAAGGAATTTAAGCTTTAAAAAATTCCAAGGGATGTTTATCTCTTGGAATTTTTTTTGTTTATATAATTAGACGAGTATCTAATTTGAATATTGATTATAATCTAAAATTGTAATATAATGCAATTAGATATATATCTAATTCATAAAAGAATTTATATAAAAAGGAGTTGAAAAAATGAAAAAGTATATAACTAAATTTAAAGGGTTATTTTTCTTAGTCCTTGTACTAACTACTTTATGTGCTGTTATAGATGTATATATGGCTTATCTGCTTTCGGATATTGTAGATGCAAGTATATCAAAAGATATGAAACTTTTTAAACAAAGTATAGTTATAGCTATCATTTATCTTGCAACGTATCTTTTCGGTAACCTTGCCCAAAAAATAGTAAAGGATCTATATATAAAAAAGACTTTAGTAGTTCTGAAGAAAGATGTGTTTTCTAAAATTCTTAGAAAAGATATGGCTGATTTTACAGATGAGAATACTGCTAATTATATATCGATATTGACTAATGATGAAGCTATTATTGAACAGGATTATTTTAGAAATATTATTCAATTAGCATATTTTTTAGTTTCGTTTGTTATTTCTATTTATTCGCTAATTAAAATAGATTATAGTCTCATTTTAATTATAAGTATTGGTGGAGCTATTACTTTAGTAATACCTCAGCTATTTAGCAGAAAACTAAGTGAATTAAGGAATATATACTCCAATAAGATGGCAGTATATACTTCAAAACTTAAGGATATGTTTTCGGGCTTTGAAGTTATTAAAGGCTTTAATGTGGTAAATAAGGTTGAGGATAACTTTGGTGAAGTAAATGAAACTACAGAAAAAAGTAAATTTAGATTTTCTGTATTTAATTCTATTGTAGATATGATTTCTAATCTTTTTGGATACTCTTTGCATATAATTGTTATGATGGTCGGAGTTTATTTAACAATCAAAGACAGGATAACTATAGGTGAGCTAATAGCTTCAGTGCAATTAATGAACTTTATTATAAATCCATTTATTCAAAGTGTTATGATAATAACCAAGATGAATTCAACAAAGGAGATAACTAATAAGGTTATAAATATAATAGAAAGTAATCAAGAAAATAATGAGTTAGGAATAAAAGAATGCTATCAAACAAGTATAAACTTTAAAGATGTTTCTTTCTCATATAGTAGAGAAAAAGCCGTTGTAAGCAATATCTCTCTAAGTCTAGAGAAGGGTAAAAAATATGCCATAGTAGGTGAAAGTGGTAGTGGAAAATCAACTATATTGAAGCTTATTTTAGGCTATTATAAAAATTATCAAGGCATGATTGATATTGATGGAGTAAATATAAAAAGTATTCACCCGAATTCGATTTGTCAATTAATTTGTTCTGTACAGCAAAATGTTTATTTATTTGATGGGACTATTAAAGATAATATAACCCTATATGAAGATTACAGTGAAGAAGAAATTAATAAAGCGATTAAGTTAGCAAAATTGCAAGGTCTCATAGAAAGACTTCCAAATGGGATAAATACTCATGTTGGAGAAAATGGGGGCAGCTTTTCAGGAGGGGAAAGACAAAGGATATCTATCGCTAGGGCTATAATCAAAAAAACGCCTATAATTCTTTTGGACGAAGCAACTTCTGCCATAGACATAGAATCTGCAAATTTAATTGAGAATTCAATACTTTCTTCCAAGGAATGTACTATAATTGCTGTAACTCATAGATTAACTGAATCAAGTTTAGCCAAGTATGATGAGATAATAGTTATTAATGAAGGGACAATTGGTGAGCAAGGGAATTTGTATAAACTTATAGATGAAAATAAATACTTGAGTAAGTTACTTTCTATAGGACAAGATAATACCGTAAGGATATCATAAATACAGAATCACGTTTAAAAGTACTAGTGAAGTATGATAAAAGTCATAGGTAAGAGTGTTTACCTATGATTTTTATATTTATAAACCGTTAGATTTTGATATTAACCTTCTGAGTTAGTAGTCAAATATAAATATAAACATAAGGGGTTGTGATAAGTTACAATGTATAAATACTAATTGAAATAAGTTGTTTTCTATAAAGGTTTAATAATGACATGAAAAAACCTAAGAAAAGATAGGATTACATATTAATCATGTATGCTATAATTGATGGTAGCGTAAGGAAGTAAATAAAGACTATCAAGGAGAAGAATTATGACGGACTTAACAAAGGGTAATACACTCAAACTAATTATTACATTTGCAATTCCTATATTGATAGGGAACTTATTTCAACAATTATATAATCTTATTGATACTGTAATTGTAGGACAAACCTTAGGAGTGAAGGCTTTAGCGGCAGTAGGTGCGACAAGCCCTATTATTGGACTTTTATTAAGCTTTGCTATTGGAATGACTAATGGTTATTCTGTTGTTATAGCCCGCTTTTTTGGTGCTAATGATATAAAAGAAATGAAAAAAGCTGTAGCAGGAACCGTTGTATTAGGGTTAGCTACATCCATTCTTTTTACTGTGGTAAGTCTTATTGGAATAAGACCTGTCTTAAGAATATTAGCTACACCAGACGATGTTATAGATGGTGCATATTCATTTGCAAGAATTATCATAATGGGATTAACATTTTCTATGCTTTACAATATGTTTTCAAGTGTACTGAGAGCTTTAGGCGATACAAAGAGCCCTTTGTATTTCTTAATAATTTCAACTGTTGTTAACATAATACTAGATTATCTTTTTATCTGTGGATTTGGAATGGGTGTTGAAGGAGCAGCTTTTGCCACTGTATTATCAATACTTTTATCAGCTGTTTTATGTTTTATTTATATTTTAAAAAATTATCCTATATTAAGATTGAAAAAAGAGGACTTTAACTTAAATCGTTCTATTATTATGGATTTATTTAGTACAGGCATTTCCATGGGCTTAATGTTATCTGTAGTGGCTATTGGTACTGTTATACTTCAAAATGCAATTAATGGTTTTGGAACAGAAACAATTGCAGCACATACAGCGGCACGTAAAATTACAGAGATGTTTATGTTACCACTTAGTACTGTAAGCGTTACAGCAGCTACTTTCTCAAGTCAAAACTATGGAGCAAATAAACCAGATAGAATAAAAAAGGGATTTATTCAATTAATATTAATTTCCTGGGTATGGTCAACTGTTGTGGTGATAATGTCTTTTACTATTGTACCGTTAATTGTTTCAGGAATTACAGGAACTGCAGAAACTGAAATTATTGATACAGCAACTAGATATCTTCGTATAGATACACCTTTCTACTATGTTTTAGGAATTCTATTAGTTCTAAGAAGTGCTATGCAAGGAATTGGACAAAAGGTGGTTCCAATTATGGCAAGTGTAATAGAGTTAGTAGGAAAAGTAATAGCAGCTTATTATTTAGCTCCTAAATTAGGATACCTTGGTATATGTATAACAGAACCAATTATTTGGATAGCATGTGCGCTATTCTTAGTAATAAAAGGTTTTGGAATTATGCAAAAGGGGATGGCTTTTAGCCCTCAAAGCCAAGCTGAGTAGAAAGTTGTTGAATATAATTTAATAATTTAAATTTGGAAGTACTAATCTTGAAAAAGAGAGGTGCTTCTTTTGTTTTGAAAGCCACAGAACTTATAGACAAGATAATTGAGAATGAAGTATAGTAGAAGTGTTTTTTACCAGTAATATGGTACTATAAATATAAAAATCCAAACAGAAGATCGCAGTTTGAAAATTTCTTGTTTTATCAAAAGTAACACTATAAACTTGTAGGAATTTTTATAGATGAAATGCTGTAAAAGTTAATAATTACGCAAAAAATAGTTTAGTTAGATAGGAGAGAATAATGAAAAATTTTATGATTGGAATGCACGGCGGATATGATTATACTAAATTCCGAAGAGACTTTAGAAGAGAGTTTTATGGAGTGGAAGTTTGTCTATTTGGAACAGAACAAGATGTGGACAATCTAATGCAAGAAGCCGAAAATAAAGGTTTTAATTATGGTATACATTTTCCATTACGTGGCTGGATGTCAAAGTTTAGAGATCCTCAATTTTTATCTTTAGACAGACAGGTAAGCAGAAATTCTTACAATATTATTGAACAGGAGTTAAAATACATTAAAATGAAAGGATTAAAACCTAAATATATTTTATTTCATTTCCCGAAACCAGTTATATTAAGAGGGGATTTTGATTTGAGTCGTTGGAGATTTGATGATAAAAGTGAATATAGATATGAAGATGAATACTCATTTTTACAATTTAAAGAGTATAGTGAAGAGATTTTTAAATGGTTATCTGAGCAAGGTGATAAATATGGTTTTATGCCTATATTGGAATTCGATGCTTTGAATAAATACATATGTGATGACGATTATATAGACCAACTTTTAGAAAAGTACAATAAGATAAAGTTATGCCTTGATTTTGGAAGGATTCATTTACAAAAGAGTATAGAAAAAAGCTTTAGTGATATTAATGTAATTAGAAGGTTTGGTAAGTATACTGAAGAAATTCACTTATCTAATATTAAGGTTGGAGAGAAAATAGAGCATCCACATTATCCAGTATTACCAACTTTGAAAGAGAATGATGGTTGGGCTCCCATTAAAGAATATCTAAAGGTGATTAGAGAAGAAAATCCAAAAGTGAAGGTATTATTTGAGCATAGATCAGATTTAATAACTGATGAAGAATTAGAGATTTGCTATCAGTGGATTAACAAAAATATATATTGACATATAAAAGAAATAAGTTTAGCATATTGATATACTATATATCGTAGTGCGATATATAGAAGTTCGATATAGTGATAAAATATTGGCTTGGAGGTGTATTGATGAAAAAAACAGCTAATGAATTTCTTCCGTTAACTGAAACCACTTATTTAATTCTTACATCATTATGGCAGCCACTTCATGGTTATGGGATAATGCAAAACGTGGAAAGAATAACAAACTCTAGAATAATCTTAGCACCAGGGACTTTATATGGAGCATTATCAAAACTAACAAAAGATAAGTTGATAGAGGTTGTTGATACTTCATTGGAGGTAGACAGAAAAAAAACATATGAATTAACTGCTTTAGGAAGAACTGTGGTGCAGTTGGAGTTAAATAGATTAGAAACTTTACTTGTTGAATCTAAAAAGTTATTGGGGGGAGTTAATTTTGGGAAGGACTAAAAAGGTTTTTAAATGGTTTTATATATTCGATTTAGAAAAAGAAGAAAACTGGCTTAGAAATATGGCTCAAAAAGGATGGATTTTTCAAAAAGTAAATATACTTGGAATTTATACTTTTATAAAAGGACAGAGTACAGATGCTATATATAAAATTGATTTTAATAATAAAGTTGAAGATGTTGAAGAATATTATGATTTATTTGCTGAGAGTGGATGGCGTTTTATTCATAAGGTAAGAGAATTTAGATATTTCAAGTATTCAGGTCAAATTACTTCTTTTGATAAGTTAGTAATTTATAATGATCCTTCACAACAATTTAAGTGGTTACATAAATGGTTAGCTTTTTTCTTGTTGATTTATGGAATTGAATTTGTAGCATTATATACAATACTATTCTTGCAGGGAAAAACAAACATTGGAGCAGGATTAGAGCCTATGATTATAGTACTATTTATTTCAATATTATCAATTATACTCATTAGGTTTGTAAATTCATATATTGCATTAAAAAGAAAAGTTAAGGAGGATCAAGCAATAGATTATTGTAGCAAAGGGATTTTAAAAAAGTTTTCTTCAGCAATTTCTTTGTTTATAGCTCCTATTATATTGAGTGCAGCATTAGCGGTAGCAGTTACAGTTCTATCTACAGTAGGATCTTCTGAAAAAGCTATAAAGAATAAGGTCTTACAGGGGGATGAAATGTCATTATATCCTATGAGGACAATAAATTATGTTATTTCAGAAGATATAGGTGACTTCAAGGTTTCTTTATATGGAAATAATAATAGAATAGGTATAATAGCATTAGAAAAGTTAGTTTTTAATAGGTACAAGGTTATAACTAATTTTAGTAGTGGCGTTCGCCCTAATCATAATGCATTAAGTAACTTCCTTAAATTGGGACAGCATGATTATATAACTATATACGGCAATGATGAGAACCAAGAAATAGATAATACAGTTATCAAGTACAAGGATGGAACAGAAGATAAAATTGCAACTAATAAGATTGTAAGAAAAGGCGAGAATTTTATTATTCTAATTAAAGCAAATAGAGATATTGAGGATATAAAAATTTTCGATAAAAGTAATATTGATATTAGCCATAAATATATAGATTTTCAAAGCAAAGATTTTTAATATATAAGTTACGATATTGAAACTATATCAGAACTCTAGAGAAATATTGAAAAATCAATGTATTCTATGAAGAACCTTTGTTGGGATATATATAACTCCTTGGGTATAAAAATAATGATTTTTATACCCAAGGAGTTTCTAAAAGATAAGACGTAGGTTACCGATTCTTACCAATAAGGGTTAGAAGTAGTAGCTAAATATTTAGTGTGACTCTTCTAGATTCAATAATATCTTCTAATTCGTTAGCAGCTATAATTACATCATCTTCAACAATTAACCTGCCGCCAGTTATATTAACAAGGTCTTCTTCCAAAACCTTAGTGACAACTTCACTTCCATCGATAAACGGTGAAATAGCTACGTGTAATGGTAAGCCTAAGGCTAAACCAAAAGCAGCATCAGCTAAAGCTTGTTCTTCTAGCCATTGAGGGGCTGATAGAACTAGTGGAAGTTGAGGGATATCTACACCTAAAGCTTCTGCAAGTTCTGTTGCTACCATTTCTAATCTTCCGATAGCAAGGCAAGGACCAAAGTTTAATACTGGTGGGATACCTAAGGTCTTACAGACTTCTTTTAGATTATCTCCTGCAAGTTCTGCTGCACCAGGAGACATAAGACCAACATTTTCAAGTCCACCAGAAGAGCATCCTGCTGAAAGAACCAGGATATCTCTTTTTATAAGTTCTTTAGTAAGTTCTACAGTGAATACATCATGACCTTTGGCTGTTAGATTAGAACATCCTACTACCCCAGCAATTCCTTTAATTTTGCCTTGTGCAATTAAATCTATAAGAGGCTTCCAGCTTCCACCAAGAAAATCCTTTAAAGAACCTTCACTAACCCCTGTCACAACATCATCATGACCATGATCCTTAGGGATATCTATTTCAACTTTACCTCTTCTATTTATGTAACTTTCAAGTGCTGTACTGATGATTAAATCACTTATTTCCTCTGCCTTATCCATATTGAAATCTATAAAATCAGCATTTTTCTTTTTAGCAACATCATCTATGCAAAGCATCTTTACATTAAATTTATCTGCCACAGCTTCAAGACCTGGAATTGTACAATTGAACTCAGATACAACTAAATCTATACCACCTGTTGCTAAAACTGCTTCACTTGTGTAGTTATTTCCAGCATGACCTGAGAAGACTTCCTCATAATGTTCACCTCTTAATTGCAAGTCTTGTCCAACACAAGTACAGCCAACTAATCTAAAGCCTTTAGAACCAGCATCTATAGCTTTCTTTTTAACATCTTGGGTGATTAACTTATCTTGAAGATGTGCAATATCAGAATGTTGATGACCTGTTACCATTATGTTTATGTAATCTTCATCTATTACTCTAAAACCAACTTTTGCTTGTCTGATTTTCGGAGCTCCAAGAATAACATCATTTAATAGGTTAGTAAGCATTAAACCATATACGCCAGTTGATACTCCCAGTTTTAAAGAATTTAATAGCATATCTACAGGGTCACTATTTAAGTTTGTAGAAGTTTTTACTATTGCATCAAAAACTTCTGATTTTGCACCACCAGGCAATATGTTCAATTCTTGCCATTTTTCATATCGTGGCTTATAAGAAAGTTTTTCTACTAGCTCCATTTTTTCATACTTTGGTTTGTACAAATCTTTTAATACTGCATCGGCTACCTTAATTATTCTTTTATTTGTATCCTCTTCATTGATCTCAAAAACTTTTGCAAGGTTGTTTAGGGTTTCAACACTTTTTATTTGGACATTGCCTTTGCCTTCTCCAATATTTTTCAAGTTTGTAGCAGTATTTTCAACTACATGAAGATAGCAAGCAGAACCTGCTGCAATAGCTCTTAAAAAGTTCCTTGCGACTATAGTGTCAGCATCTGCACCGCAGACTCCTCTTGGAGATTTAGGTGTTATTCTACAAGGACCATTAGAACAGAGCTTACAACAGACTCCATCCTTACCAAACTTACATTTTGCTTGTTGAGTTTCTACTCTGTTAAAGGATGTTTCTACTTCTTTCTTTGATGATAAGAATTCGCATAATTTGCAATCGGCTGATGTACACATTGACATTTTCATCTTCTCCTTATACTGAAATAATAAAAAATTTATCATGTACATATCTTAAGAATGAAAGTCCACATTTTTGTTATTTATTGAAGTTAAATGTTGCACCTAGACTATGTTTACGGACAGACAATACTAAGATACATATCTACACTCTTTTGGTATACAATAAAGGCGCAATTATTAGTCCATAAATAAAATATTTACGGAAATAGACAATTGATATTCTAAATATGTTTTTATAAAAAGTTCGTATAACTATAGATAAAATGAATATAATTATTTTTGCAATAGCTATATGAAGTTAATTTTTATAAGAAAACTGCACCTATTTGATATAGATTATAATAATATATTTAATAATAATTGTCAACAGATAATTCCTTTTATTAGGATTATTTCAAAGTTTTATAATGTATCACAATAAGATTGTCTTGGCAGGATGGTTTTATTTAGGTATTCTACATAAACAGAAAAGTAGTTCAAGCTTAAATATAAAAATGAAGCTTAGTTATGTAAGATCAAAAATAAAATTGACAATGTCAGAAACTATATATAAACTAAATTAAAATAAATTAGAGGTGATTTGATGGATTATATAGTAGATTTACATACTCATAGTAATATTACCGATGGATCGTGCACTCCAAAAGAATTAATAGATGTGGCTGTAAAAGAAAAAGTCAAAGCAATAGCTCTCACCGATCATGATAATATCGGTGGATTAGAAGAAGCTGCGAAGTATGCAAAAGAGAAGAATATAGATTTTTTAAAGGGTATAGAAATTAGTGCTTTATATAGAGATGGTAGAATAATTCATATTTTAGGAATTGGAATTGATCCAACAAATGGAGTTTTTTCAAATGCATATAGGGTAATGAAAGAGGCAAGACAAGAAGGGGTAAAGCATCTATTATCAGAAATAAAAAAACAAGGCGTAGATATTCCGATAGAAGAATTAAAGGACAAGGCATTAGGTGAATATTTAGATAGATATGATATCTTTAGATATTTTACTAGAAACAAAATGTATACTACTGCTCAAGGAATATGGGATAAATATTTAGATCCAGTTCCTTATGGGGATAAGGAATTAATTAAGGTAGAGGATGCAATTAAAATTATTAAAGAAGCTAGGGGGTTATCATTCTTAGCTCACTACAATAAAACTATGGGCTTTGCTGGGCTTAATGCTCAGGAAATGGAAAAAGAGATAAGCTATTTAGTTTCATTAGGCTTAGATGGTGTAGAAAGATATTACCCTACATTCAATGAGGAAGACCATAAGTATCTAGATTATTTAATTGAAAAATATAATCTAATGTGCTCTGGTGGAGCTGATTATCACGGCAGTAACAGACCTGAAATAAAGCTTGGTAGGGGACTTAATAATAATATATCAACGTCCTATAAATTATATGAAAAGATAATAGCAAAGTTAAGTTCTTAGCTAGCATTGTCAAACAGCAAAGTCTTCAATGAATAGTTTTCTTATAAATATTGTTTTAAGGTATGAAAATCTGTATTTGATTTTTGTACTTTTTTTATTTTCAAATAAGAAATGTGTATATATCTCCAAGGTTAAAATTTATCTAAACTTTTATAGGATAATCATAAAGATTAGCAGCAGTGAAAGCATTATAAGTTTCAATAATGTTTTTATATTAAGGTCATATAGCATAGAGAGAACTTTCTCATGGGATTATTTTACATATTGCATAAAATAAACTTAAGTATAAATAGTTTTATGAGAATATAAGGAAAATAAAGAAAAATAGGGACAAATAAGAAAAAACTACATATAAATGCAAAAAAGGAATAAAAACGCAAATTGAAATTTGAGGAAAAATATAATAATATATAGAAGAAGTGGTAAAAAAACACTTTAATATAAAAAAAGGGGTGAAGATTATGAAGAATTATGAAGAATTATTTAATGAAGTTAATGAAAATGCTTCATTACAAGCAGAATTAAACGGTGGTAGTATTGCAACTACTATAGTTTGCACAATTGCACAATCTCTTTTAGGTTGTGTTGGTAGCTATGTTCTTGGAAACAAGGGATATGGTTGTACAGTTACAAATGAATGTATGAGTAACTGTAGATAATTAATATTTACCTACATAAGAAGGTATCTAATTTTATTAGATACCTTCATACAAAAATAGTTTCAAAAAATTTAAATTGGAGCAATAATTTGAAATGGAAGATATGATAAGTTATTACGAAAAATGCTGGATGAAATTATATCCAGAAATGAAGAGTATAGAAGAGTTAAATACATATCTGAAAAAAGTATTTGGAAAGAGTCTTAAAGAAAAGTTGCAAAATGAAAGAGTAGAAAAAGTATCCGTAAAAGAGTACAACAGAAATTTAAAAATGTTTTTAGATGACAACATGCTAGAGAACATGAGATTTAGTAGGTTTTATGGACCAATTATGGTCGAATATATAGAGAATTTACCTAAATATATTGAAAAAACGATGATAGTGAAAAATATTAAACTGTTTATGGAAAGTATGATTCTTCAGCTATCTGACTTAATGTGTAGTATAGCTTTTCGTACAATGGTTTTTGAAATAAATAATGCGAAAAATAAAAATCTACTTAAAGGAGAGAGTCCTGAAGAGAGATATAAATATTTTAATAATGAATTGTTGGATGACTATCAATACCGAAAAAGTTTATATAGTGAGTATTGTTTTCTAGTTGAAACTTTAGATGAGTGTGCCAAAAATTTTGTGAAATACATTGAAGAAATACTTGTAAACACAAGTAAAAATATGTGTAGAATTCAAAGTGACGTTAATTCAAATATTGAATTAGGTAAACTCATAAATATTGAATTTGCTTTGGGAGATACTCATTGTAGAGGAAAAAGTGTAGCAAAACTGATTTTTGAAAATACAATAATTTATTATAAGCCTAGAAATAGTATAATTGATAACAAATTCCAATCAGTGCTTAATTTAATAAACGAAAAAGGTATACTTTCTGGTAGGAAATACAGAGTTATGAATATTCATGGAACAAGTGAATGTGGTTGGTTTGAAAATATTAAGTATGAAGAATGTAGAAGTATAGATAATGTTCATGATTATTATTTAAAGATAGGCGGCTTAATTGGCATTTTGTATTTCTTTAATGCAACAGATTTTCATCATGAAAATATTATAGCTTGTGCTGAAAATCCTATGTTAATAGATTTAGAATCAATATTTAGTGTAGAGATGAAAAGTAAAGTTTTTGATGAAAATAGTGCTTATAATAATGCAATTGAATATTTAAAATCAAGTGTACAATCGATTGGAATATTACCTAATAAGTTACATATTGGTGATTTAGATGACAAGTATGAAACAGGAGGTATTGTTTATAAAGAAAAACAAGTTGCACCAATAAAATCTTTAAAAGTTGTTAATGATGCATCTGATGGTATCCGTACGGAACTAGTAAATTCTATTATTGAAGGAAATCTTAATGCACCTAAATATAATGGCAATATTATAAACCCTAAAGAGTATGTTGAAGATATTAAGGAGGGATTTAGGTTAGTTTATAAATGGATTCTAGGCAACAAGAAAGAATTTATTGAATTTGTTGAAACGTCATTTAGTGAAACAAAAATAAGGATTATATTGAAGCCCACATTTATGTATGCACAAATAAATTCAATAGCAAAACATCCTAATTTTATGAGTAGCGAAGATGAGAATGAACTTATAAATGCAAGAATAGGTATATACGCAGATAATATCGATATTATTAAATCAGAAATAAGATCTTTAAAAAGATATGAGATACCTTATTTTTCAGCGTTATTTAACGAAGAAAAATTATTTGATGAAGATGAAAATGTATTAGAATCAAGATTAATTATTAGTCCCCAACTTTTATTTAGAAACAAAGTATGTAAAGCTACTGAAATAGATTTGAATAATCAAATAGATTTTATAAGTATTTCATTTTTAAGTAAAAATCCAGAAGAGCTTAGAACTGGAATTCATTATGTTGAAGATGCAGTTGAAATCATCAATACTGACAGTTATCTAAATGTTGCAAAAGAAATTGGTGATTATTTATATAGCATAGCAATTATCGGTGAAAATCAGCATGGCAAAAGTGATGCAACATGGATTGGAAGTGCTGTTTCAAAAATAGATGTTAATGATTGGACTTATAGTGTTTCAGATTTAGATTTATATAATGGAAATAGTGGTATAGCATTATTTCTATTAAATTTATGGAAAGTTACAAAGGATAAAAAATATCTTGATTTAGCAATACAGGCAGCAGAACTTATTATAAGCATAATTAAAAATAAGACATTTAATCATTCTACTCTTATAGGAGGGTTTAATGGTATCGGCTCTTATATTTACATAATTAGTAAATTAGTGGTGAATACCAATGATGAATATTTTTATAGTACGTTAATAGAATCTATTGACTTATTAGAAGAAAGAATTGAAGCCGCTTCAGAAATGGATTTAGTGGCTGGAGCAAGTGGAATGCTTGCAGTTTTATTGAATGTATATAGTGAAATTGATGATAAATTAATTAAAGAAAAAGTAAAACCACTTCTATATATGTTATTTTACAAGATCCAAGAGAATGTCAAAAGCGGTGGGAAACTAATTAGATATTCTGGTTTTGGACATGGAATTGCAGGGTGTATTCCATACTTGTACAAGTTGTATTTAATAGATGAAAATAGAGAAGTCTATCAGTTATTTAGTGAGTTATTGTCATATGAACGCGATCATTTCTATAGTAAGGAAGAAAAGGATTGGGTTATGTCTGATGATGAGGTCAATTATTCAAAAGCATGGTGTCATGGTGCACCAGGAATATTACTCGAAAAGATTATTCTAAAGGAATTAGGTTACGAGGATGAGTATTTGGATCAAGAGATCAAAGTGGCTTTAAATAATATTAAGAAAAAATGTATTGGTAATAATATAGTGTATTGTCATGGAGATATAGGAAACTTAGATATTATACAATATGCAGCAAAGATCAGCAAAGATGAAAAAATGATTAAGGAATGTAGTAACACATATGATAAGTTATTTCAACTACATATAAAAAATAACTGGAATAGTGAAGCGTCTGCATATAGTAAGTGTAAAGGGATAATGGTTGGAGTATCTGGTATTGGGCTATCATTACTGAGGATGATAAATAAGTATGATATAGATGATTTTCTTTGGCTAAGTTAAAGGCTATAGGAGGATACGATGATCAAGAGAAGCGGTATACGAATAATTAAACAATTAACAGAAACAGAATGTGGCTTATGTTGTTGTGCCATGATATTGAGATATTACGGAAGTAAGGAATCAATAAGAGAGTTACAAGATTATATGGATGTCGGCAGAGATGGGATATCTATGTTTCAGATTAAGCATTTCTTAAATGAAAAAGGTGTTTCTGCCAAAGTATATGAAGTCAATGAGATTGATAAGTTAGTTCATATAGATAAACCATTTATATGTTATTGGAATCAAAAGCATTTCGTTATTGTAGAAAAAATAAAAAATAATATGTTTTATATAGCAGATCCAGCAGATGGGAAAGTAGTTCTTAATAGAGAAGAATTTTCTAAAAAATTTTCAAAAACCATTTTAGTAAGTGATGTTACGGAAGCATTTAAACCTACGAAAAATAGAAATTACAATCCGTGGATAACTATTTTACAGTATCTTAAAGAAAATAAAATATTAATTCTTGAGATTTTGATATTGCTTGGAATAACTTATGGAATAACGTTGGAAATTCCTAATATTGTACAAAAAATAATTGATAGGACAGGGACGGAAACTAATTCATCATTCTTGAATATTTTTCTTTTGATGCTAGGAGCATGTATAATTGCATTTTTCGTGAGTTACTTATTTAAAGGAATAAAAATAATAGCCTTAAATGTGTTTTTAGGAAGAAAACTTGAAGCAAATACGTATAGACATCTCTTACAACTTCCATATAAGTTTTTTGAAACTAGATCAACTGGTGACTTGTTATATCGTATTCAAGGTACCACCAGTATTAAACAGATGTTGTCTACTCAGATTGTTGGAGGCGTAATTGATATTGGATCTGTTATTGCAATAATTTTTTATATGCAACAGAAGTCAGTGTTGCTTACAATTTGTGCTTTTGCCTTGTTCATGATAAATATTATAGTGATTTTAGTTATTCAACCTAAACTTACACAAGCTATTAATGGAGAGATTGTTGAACAGTCCAAATCTCAAACAGCTCAAATAGAATCATTATATTCAATTATTTCAATAAAGATTTCAGCTATGGAAGATTTGATCTATAAGAATTGGAGCAACATTTATGAGAGTGTTGTTGAAATGTTTCAAAAGAGGATGCTAATTTCAAATGCATATAGTGCTATTATGGCTGTACTTCAAAACTTTTCACCGATTTTAATATTGTGTTTAGGAATTAATGAGTATTATAAGGGAAACATTACCATAGGCGAAGTAATTGCGTTTCAAGCTATTTCTTCAACATTTTTTAATTTGGGAATGTCAATAGTAAATGTATACCCTCAATTTATTTCTGCATCACAATATTTAGATAGGATAGCAGATATTTGGAACAGGGAAGCTGAATTAGAGGATGAAAATGCAATTGTTAGAGAAATAAATGGTGATATAGAGTTAGAGGATGTATGTTTTTCATATTCAAAAAACTCAAAAAATGTACTTGAAAATATTTCAATGAATATTAAAAGAGGAACTAAAGTTGCAATTGTGGGGGCTTCTGGATCAGGAAAAAGTTCACTAAGTAAAATTTTAGTTGGGTTGTACAAGCCTACAAAAGGGACAATAAGATTTGATGGAATTCCTATTGAAAAATATGATAGGAAAGCTATCTGTAGGCAAATGGGAATCGTACCTCAGGATGCTATGTTATTTAATAAAAGTATATATGAAAATATAGTAATGGGAAATTTCAATATAACATTAGAACAGGTAGAAGAAATTACAAAGATTGCATGCATACATGATGAAATCAAAGCAATGCCCATGGGATACCATACAATAATATCTGAAATGGGTATGAATTTATCAGGAGGACAGAGACAGAGAATTTTATTAGCAAGATCAATGCTCTCGAATCCAAAGATTTTGGTGTTAGATGAAGCAACTAGTAGCTTAGATAATATTAATGAGAGAAAAATATCAAATTATTTATCTGGTATTGGATGCACAAGAATTATTATTGCGCATAGGTTGTCTACTATAGTTGATGCAGATGTTATATTCATAATGAAAAATGGACAAATTGCAGAATATGGTAAGCATGAAGAGTTGATAAGTAAGAATGGTGAATATAAAAAATTATATTATATCGGTAGAGATATAGATAATTTGAATGTTGTATAATGAGTAAATTTACAATTATACAATTAAACTACAATAAGTTGAAATAAATTTCAACTATAGAATATAAGGTGTTTTTAACCTTATTCTAGCACAATGAAAAGTGCTTAATTCTTAGTTAGAATATTTTTTAAAAATAGACATTATAAAAAATTAAAAAACTGATTTAGGGTTGGTATAACGGATTAATAATCCTTTATATAAATATTTTTAAGGAGGGAAATCAATTATGCAAAATTATGAAAGCAAAGCAGGATTTATTTCTGAAATGGAACTAGATGAATTAGTTTCAAACAAAACTGTTGGTGGTGCTACTACTGTACCTTGTGCAATTGCTATTATTGGAATTACACTTTCAGCTGGTATCTGCCCAACTTCAGCATGCTCAAAAGATTGTCCATGGAATAACTAATCTGTAAATAGGGATTAACTTATTACATACTTGTTACAAGGAAAATCAAAACTAAGGAACTTACTATTATATATTATAATAGTAAGTTCTTCAGTCATATATAGAAATAATTAATAAAATAATTATATAGATGGTGAGATAAATGGAAAAGTTGTTTGGAAACTACATTAAAAAATCTTTTGAAATTAAGGAAATAAATAAAATTGTTCATAGGACTAAAGAATATTTTGGAGAGTTTTCTAGATATTATTTATATATTTTTTATTACGAATTTGACAATGCAATAATCAGAAAATATGGTGATTTATTTGATCAATTTAATAGCATAATTCAACAACAATTAGATATATTTTTCAAGGATATATTTTATATAAGCATAAGAGTGTTAATTGTTGAAATGAATATTATGAAAGATGAAAATAAGCTAGTTGGTGCAAATAGCCAAGAAAGATACTTGTATTATTCGGAACTTTTAACAAAAGAAGAATACATTGATTACCTAATAAGCAAGTATCCGGTTTTAAATAGAATTTTATTGGAAAAGTGTAAAAATCAAATTAGACTAATTAATGAATGTTTAAGTAATTATATACAAGATTTTGAACCGATGTGTGAAACTTTTGAAATTTCAGCTCAAAGTAAAATTAAGCAAATAATTGTTACATCGGGGGACTCACATAATGGAGGTAAGAAGGTTATCTTATTAGAACTTTCAGAAAACAAAATATTATATAAGCCTCATGATTTTTCATCAGAAAAAATATTTAATGAAATACTAGAATCCATAAATAAAGAACAGTGCATAAAGTATAAGTTAAAGACTATTAAGAATATTACTAGGGATAATTATGCATGGCAGGATTATATCAAAGCAATTGGATGTACGAAGATTCAAGAGGTGGAGGAATATTACTACAAGATTGGAGCATATTTGGCGGTATTGTATTCTTTGGGATGCGAGGATATTCACAAGGAAAATATTATAGCTTCTGGTAACAATCCATATCTAATTGATATGGAGACACTATCAAATTGTCAGGCACCTTTAATAAATGATAAAGCTACAATGCTAGAGCACTTTTTTTATGAGAATAGCCAATCAGTCTTCGGAACAATGCTTTTACCTACTAATTCAGCAGTGTCTATATTTGATTATGACATTGGAGGAATCTCTGGAGATGATAACATTGAAACATCAAAATGGGAAGCTTTTGATATAAAAAATCAAGGAACTGATAATTTACAATTTGTTAAGGAATCTAAGTTTATAACTGGTGGATGTGATAACATAGTAAAACTTAATGGTGAGGCTACTCGTGCTAGAGATTATTACAAGAATATTATAGAAGGATTTTCTGATTGTTATAAAATATTTATAAAAACTCCAAATAAAGTTGTAGATATATTAAAAGAGAGTGAAGTTATAATACGACAGGTTTTAAGACCAACAGCAGTTTATAGTAAATTTTTAGAAGCTTCTACTTATCCAACTTATCTAACAAATGAAGAATCTTTTAGAGGTCTCTTTGCAAAGTTAGATAATTTGGAAGAGGTAAAAGAAAAGAAAAAAGCACAAATTGAAATAGATAGTTTATATGAGTTTGATATACCATATTTTTATTCCGATTTAAATACAACTAACATTTATTCAGTCAAAGGAAAAGTTGATAATTACATAAATTATTCTGTTATGGATGCTATAAGCGGAAAGGCTAGGAAGTTTTCGGAAAAGGATTTAAAGGTGCAAATATATTATATTAACCTTGCACTATCAACCCAACCTAACACATCTGAGATGATTTATAAATATAATTTATTCAGTAAATCACAAAATTTAAAGAATATTACAATTAATCATATTGCTAAACAGATAGGAGATGTAATTGAAGAAAAACTAATTTGGGATTATAGAAAACAAAGTTGCTTTTTTATGATTGATACGGTAGTAAAAGAAAAGAGAAAATACTGTAGCATGGATTCTAGTTTGTATGGTTCGGGTGGAGTAATTCTGTACTATCTATCGCTATACAAAGCTACTTGTGATTTGAAGTATAAACATATAGTCGAAGGATTAATTAATGGACATATAGGGTTACATTCAAAAAAATCCTTAGAGGAGGGGATAGGATTATTTTCAGGGTTAACTTCATTAGCATATATATACTATCAATGTTATAGGGTTTTAGGAAAGAAACAGTATTTAGAAGATGTCTTAGAAGTTCTAAAGGAAATAGAAGAAAATTTACATATGTGGGATGAGCTAGATTTATCAACAGGGTTATCAGGTGTTATCATATTTCTATCAGAACTTTATAAAACAGAAAATAATGAACAGTATCTATTAATTGCAAATGGCTTAGCTGATAAATTATATAAATTAGTGTTGAAAGCTAATTTTAATATGTTAACAGGATTAGCACATGGATATGCAGGAGTTGCTTGGGCTTTATATAGTATAGGGCATATAGTTAATAATGAGGATTATATTAATTGCGCTATGAAATGCATTGAAGAGGAAAATATGTATTATGATTCAGAAAAAAACAACTGGAAAGATAAAAGAAATGGTAGTTCAGAAAGCTTCTATTGGTGTTATGGTGCTTTTGGGATAGGTATCGCAAGATTAAAGATGTATGAAATAGCTCATAATGATATTTTATTAAAGGATATTGAAAAATGCAGATATATATATATTAATTATAATTTAATTAATAGTAAGTATAATCATTCTTTATGCCATGGGCTTACAGGAAACTTATCAGCAATAAAGATGTTTAGTGATTTTTATAAGAATGACAATAAGTTAAAAAAGAAATATAAGGAAATGTTGGATATATTATTAAATGATGTTGTAAATGGCAAAGTTATATGGGGTGATAAGGAGCTCATAGAAGATTATTCATTTATGATTGGTTTATCGGGTATTGGGTATGAGTTATTAAGGCACGAAGCTACAAACTCTGTAAATATTTTAGCATTAGAAGTGTAATGAAGTTGTTTGGAATAGATATAACTGAAATATTTTCGCTATCTTTTAGGAAGGAAAAGTATGTTATGAAAAAGGTCGATATAGTAAAGCAAATATCTCAAACAGAATGTGGGGTATGTTGTTGTGTAATGATTCAAAATTATTATAATGTTAATACTTCATTAGGGCAGGTTAGAAAAGAATTAGATGTTGGCCGAGATGGAATGTCAATGATTCAGATTTATGAGTACTTAACAAGTAAAGGCTTTTCATGCAAACCCTTCAAGACAAATAATGTTCTTAAGCTATCTGAGATTACGTTGCCATGCATTGCTTTTTTTGGTGAAAATCATTTTGTTGTTGTTGAATCAATAAAAAATCAAAAGGTTATTGTCTGCAATCCAAGTATTGGAAGAAAAGTTATGTCAATTCAGGAGTTTGATAAAGATTTTAGTGGAATAATTCTACAAGTGTTACCTACAGATAAAGTTGAAAAAGTTTCAAAGAAAGAAAACCCATGGCATGTAGTTATTAAGTTGTTAAAAGAAAACAAGCGTTTACTCCTTGTAGCAGTATTATATATGATCCTAGCATATGCTATATACTTGGGTGTACCCATGTTTGAACAAAATTTGATAGATAAAGTAATAGTTTTATCTAACCTTGATACAGTCTATATTTTCTCATTAATTTTAGGTTGTTTACTTATTGGCTATGCAATTATTAGCCTTTTGAGAGGATTTAAGTTATTAACTTTAAATATTAATATAGCTAATAAGATGGAGATTGGAACGTATAATAAATTATTACGACTTCCATATAAGTATTTTGAAGTTAGAAATACTGGGGAATTATTGTATAGTTTAATCTGTGTTTCTTCTGTAAGAGAACTATTAGCTACATATATTGTTAATGGAGTAATAGATGTTGGTGCAGTGATAATAGTAAGTATATATATGTTTCAGAAGTCATGGTTATTAGGAATTTTTGCTTTAGTTTTATGGATACTAAACGTAGTTTTTTTATTTTTAATGCAGCCTAAGTTAAGTGGAGTTGTTGATGAAGAATTAGTGCAAAGAGCTACTGCACAATCGTTACAAACAGAAGCTTTAGGATCAATAATGTCTATAAAAATGATGGGGTTAGAAAAACAGGTATTAAATGATTGGAAAATAGTATATGAAAAAGTAATAAGAAAATTTTCAAGGAGAATTAATATTCAAAATATAATTGGTGCATTCAATAGTAGTATTAATTTGTTTGGACCAGCATTCATAGTATGCAGTAGCATGGTTTTATATTTTTATGGATTACTGTCTATTGGTGAAATAGTTGCTTTTCAAACAATATCATCAATTTTTTTTGGAATTGCAAATAATATATGTACTGCATATTCTCAGTTTATTCTTGCTTCTTCATATTTAGAAAGAGTAGATGAAATTTGGTCTACTGAAGAAGAAAATTATAATGAAAATGGTATAGCAAAAGATATTAAAGGAGATATTGAAGTCAATGATATAACTTTCAGATATTCTAAAACTTCTCCATATGTAATTGAGAAGATTAACTTAAAAATTAAAGCTGGTTCAAATGTAGCAGTTGTGGGACCTTCTGGTTCAGGAAAAAGCACACTAGGAAAAATTTTAAGTGGTCTATATGATATTGAAAGTGGAGATATTAATTATGATGGTATCAGCATCAGAGAATATAATAAAAATGAATTGTGTAAAATGATAGGCATTGTACCTCAGGAAGTAATGCTTTTTAATAAATCAATTTATCACAATATTGTAATGAATAATGGAAGTATACCGCTTAATGAAGTAAGAGAAATATGTAAATTGGTATGTATTGATGAAGAAATAATGAGTATGCCAATGCAATATAATACTATAATATCAGAAATGGGATTGAATTTATCTGGTGGACAAAGGCAAAGGATACTGTTGGCACGAATCCTCATCAGTAAACCTAAAATTCTAATTTTAGATGAAGCTACAAGCTCGATAGATACTATAAGTGAAGAAAAAATATCAAGGTATCTAGCTGATTTAGGATGCACTAGAATTACAATTGCACACCGCTTATCAACAATTATAAATGCAGATTGCATCTATGTAATGAATAAGGGAAGAATTATCGAGTCGGGAACGCATAATGAATTAATAGAGAATGGTAAGGTATATAATGAGTTGTACTATTCTGGAAACACAGATTAAAACTTAATATCAATGAATAAAAACCCAACAATGAGAATGTTGGGTTTTTATTTAAATACATTACATAAATGAAATAAATTGACAAAAGAAAAATAGAGTTTTATAATAATATCGTAAACTGATATATCATCAAGTGATATAAGGAAAGGATTAATAGTTAATGAATGAATCTTATGGAGCGTTAACAGAATCTGTATTTTATATTCTAATTTCACTTTTTGAGAGGTCATACGGCTATGGAATAATGAAAAATGTTGAAAAAATTAGTAAAGGAAGAGTAGTCTTGGGTGCAGGAACTCTTTACGGAGCTATAAAAACATTGATTAACAAAGGTTGGATTGCTGAGTTAGACCAAGGTGAAGTAGATAGAAGAAAAGAATATATTATAACAGAATTAGGAAAAGAAGTAATAAAAAAGGAACTTGAACGATTAATGGAATTACTTGAAAATGGAAATATGGTGTTGTCAGGAAAGTAAGGATTAATTCAAGAGGGGGAATTTTAGTGAAACAAATTAAAAATAAGAAAATAATGTTTAGATATTATTTAATCACTGATGATGAGGAGAATTTTATTAATTGTATGCTTTCTAAGGGATGGAAAATTAGCTCCATAAAATATGGATTTATTTATGAATTTGAAGAATGCGAGCTTGGTGAATATATATGTAGGATAGCTTTTCTATTTAAAGAAGATGGTGATTCAATTGACAAGGAAAAGAATGTTATGCTTAGAGAATTGCTCCAAGAGCAAAATGCAGAGATACTAAATACAACCAATAGGAAGAGTGTTATTTATGCATTAAGAAAATCAAAGGAAGGTAAGTTTGAAATCAACTCAGACATAGATTCAAAAATTAGTGAATATAAAATTCGAAAAAAAAGTTGTGAAGTAAAATCATGTATTGCTATTGTATTTGGATGTGTGTTTATTGCGAATATAGCATGGATTGCTTTTGCAGAGTTTATTATCGCTCTATTGTATCAGTATCCAGCATTTAAACTTGGAAAGGTAATTAAAGATTTAAAGAGTCAGAGGATGATTCAAGAGTAATAAAGCAAATAAATTGGAAATTGAGGGATTTAATCATGGATACAGTGTTAGTAACAGAGCAGTTAACAAAATATTACGGAAATGAAAAAGTAGTGAATAATGTTAATATGAAAATTTTGCCTGGAGAGATATATGGTTTAGTTGGAAAAAATGGTGCAGGTAAAACAACAATAATGAAAATGGTATTATCTATGGTAAATACTAGTAAAGGGATGATTAAACTATTTGATAGTCATTCAAAGAACAATATTAATCAGCACTTTAGAATTGGTGCTATGATAGAGAACCCAGCTTTTTATCCGTATTTTACAGCTAAACAAAATCTTGAATATTATAAAATAGTAAAAGGGTTGCCTAAAGAGGTAGATGTTAATGAAGTCATTTCGATGGTTGGGCTTAGTGATGCTAGAGATAAAAAGTTTAAAAAGTTTTCACTAGGAATGAAACAACGTTTAGGATTGGCTTTAGCACTTTTAGGTAATCCAGATTTATTAATTTTAGATGAACCAATAAATGGTCTTGATCCTGAAGGCATTAAGGAAATTAGAGATATATTAATCAAGCAAAATAAAGAACTTGGAACAACTATTTTTATTTCAAGTCATATTTTAAGCGAACTTTCACAATTAGCAACAAAATATGGATTTATTGATAAAGGAGAGTTAATAGAAGAAATAACGGCTGAACAGTTAGAAGAAAAATGTACACACTATATTGAAGTGAAAGTTAGTGATGCTAAAAGAACTTCGAAAGTCTTAGAAGAAAAGTTAAAGTGTACCACATATGAAATTGTTGATGATAGGCAAATAAAGATATTTAATTTTAATAAAAACTCTAATCAGATTAATCGTATATTATTAGAAAATGATATAGATGTATATTCTTTAGAAATGAATGGTATAAGCTTGGAAGAATATTTCCTAGAGTTAATAGGGAGGGAATAAAGATATGTTGAATTACATTAAGGGTGAGATATATAAAGTTATTAAACGACCATATTTATTTGTTATTACATTTGCTTTAGGGATTGGATGCTTATTTATTGGTGGAGTTTTACCGAAACTTTTGATGGCTGAATCTATACTTAATTTAACTAGATATGGAATTCTTAGCATAAGCAATTTATTGGTTATTGGTATTAATGCAATCCTTCTAATTTTCCTTCCTATATTCACAGAAGATTTTAGAAATAAGACTTTTAAGAATTTAGTTAACGTTAATTTAAGTAGAAAGCAAATGTTTTTAGCAAAGTATATAGTTCAGTTAATAATGGCTGTTATAATGGCTATTATATTGTTTTTGTTCTTAGGGGTAGCTATTCAAATGCTTCCTCCAGGAGAAGGTTATTCAAATTCGATGTTTATTGGATTTTTCATAAAACTATTTTCAACCATACCGTGTTTTGCAACAGGAATAGCTATTATCGATTTATTAGCTATTTTAGTAAAAAAAGAAATATTGATATGTGTAATTTATTATTATGGATACATTCAGATATATGCCATAATTATGTTTATGCTATATAGAAGCTCTAATACTATCTTAAGAGTAATCTTTATGCCTGCACAAATAGGAAATCTTTTTTACAATGAATTTAGTGTTTCAGCTTGTCTACTTACAGCTATAACGGGATTAGTATATAGTACACTACTTGTATTTAATTTAAATTTAATGGCTAAGAAAGCAGAAATTTATTAATAACAGAATGTGATTAAATAAGGTGAAACTGAGGTAATTATGAAGAATATTTTAAAAAGTGAAATATATAAGTTGAAGAACAGTTCTTATTATTGGATAATAAATGTGAGTATAGCTGTAGTCATTATATTTTATTGTGTGTATCTTAGATTTTTTAATGATATGGATAGGGTAATATTGATCTCAAATAGTATTCCAAGCAAATTTAATTTGATAATTAATGTATTAATGATATTTAGTTTTATATACCAGGAAGAATATCAATATGATACATTAAAAAATTCAGTAATTTTAACAGGTAATAAAACTAGTATATTCTTTGGAAAACAGATAGTGCAAAGTTTAATAGTTATATTATCATACACAATGGTCCTACTACTATTTTTGCTTTCTATATTAGTTTTTAAAAAAGGGAGTGATTATAGCTTTGCGCAAGTTGAAAGCCTAGTTATTTATTTTGCTATACTCATTCCAATAATATTAAGAGCATTAGCTTTCCTTAATGTTATAACTATTTTAGGTAAAAATGATTATGTTATATTTGCAGTGTATTTAATTATTGTGAATTTTAGTGATATATTTTTATCACTTGCTTCAAGTGTATTTCAAAAGCTAGAATTTTTACGTGAGTATACAATTCAATCTCAAGTTAATCAGATAATAGGTATGAATATGAATGGAAATGAAATAGTAAAGACCTTGGTTGTTAATTTGGGAGTGTTTACACTTTATAGTATTATGAGTGTTATTTTATATAAACGTTCTGAAGTGTAAAAAGTTATTCTTTATAAGATGTTTAACTTTTTTTGGGTGAGCGATCTTTTCAAGTATCAATAATTTTATGATTAAGTATCAAAACTTCATTACATGCAAATATCCAATCTAGAATAAAAGAAAGTAAATTCTAGATTGGATATTTTTTGTGCTAATTATGGACAACAACTTGACGGTGAAAGTGTATTTCTAGTTTGGTAATGGGAAGAATTAGCTAGTGCTAAGGGCACTGAAATTACTTAGATTATATGTAAGTGACTATATATTATCTTTATATAATGATATAATAAAAAACAAATGGAAATTCTAGTGTTTATATCTATTTGCCGAATTGAAGTTAGAATTAATGTAGTTTAAGTATATATTGAGATTTGAATATTTTATATTCAAGTATTATGTTAAGCAAAAAAGAGGGCGAAGGAAAAGAAAAAGTATTTTATGCATAGTGGGGGAATTGATTATGAAATTTGCTAAAAGAAATGATTACATTGAAGTATCAGAGATAAGAGAAATTTTAAAGGTAACAGAAAAGCCAGAGATAATATCTTTTGCAGGAGGATTGCCTGCTCCAGAGTTATTTCCAGTTGAAGAAATAAAAACAGTTTGTCAAGAAGTGCTCAGAACTAATAGCCAATCTGCACTTCAGTATAGCACTACAGAAGGGTATGTACCTTTAAGAGAAGCGATTTGTAAAAGAATGAAAAACCAAGGTATAGATACAAAAGTTGAAGATATTATGATAACATCAGGATCTCAGCAAGGTCTTGATCTTTCAGGAAAGGTGTTCATAGATAAAGATGATGTAATCATCTGTGAAAGCCCTACATACCTTGCAGCAATTAAGGCATTTAAAACTTATCTTCCAAATTTCAAGGAAGTTCCTATGGATGAATCAGGAATGATTATGGAAGAATTGGAAAAAGTATTAAAGGAAACTCCAAATGCTAAGTTTATATATACAATACCTGATTTCCAAAATCCTACGGGGAGGACTATGAGTCTTAGTAGAAGAAAAAAGTTAGTAGATTTAGCTAATAAATATGATATTGCTGTAATAGAAGATAATCCTTATGGTGAGGTTAGATTTGCTGGTGAAAGCATTCCTCCAGTAAAGAGTTTTGATACAGAGGGAAGGGTTATTTATCTTAGCACTTTTTCAAAGATATTTTGCCCAGGCTTTAGAATTGGATGGATGTGTGCTAGTGAAACTTTAATGAAGAAATATGTTCCATTCAAGCAAAGTACAGATCTTCATTCAGATATATTTGCACAAATGGTAACTGCAAAATATATGGAATTATTCAATATAGATGATCACATAGAAAAAATAAAGGCCACTTATAGACATAGAAGAGAGCTTATGATAGAATGCATCCAAAAAGAATTTCCAGACGGAACAAAGCATACCTTACCAGAAGGTGGATTATTCATGTGGGTTGAATTGCCTAAAGGTATAAAAGCTAAAGAAGTTTTTCAGGTAGCTCTTGAAAAGAACGTAGCTTTTGTACCAGGAGATTCCTTTTTCCCAAATGGTGGTTGTGAAAATACCTTTAGATTAAATTATTCAAATATGCCTGATGAACGAATTGTTGAAGGAATACGACGATTAGGAATGGTTCTCAAAAGTTTTATAAAATAAAAAATAATTCATTATAAAAATAAGCTAGACTAAGCCCCAAATTGAGTGCAATATTAATCAATGCTATAATTATATGAAAAAATGCAGTTAGGAGTGGCAGAATGATAATTTTTGGATGGGGTAAAGTAACTAAAAAAATCATAGGATCAGTTTTTCAACGGACTTGTAATTATTGCAATACTACTGATATATGGAAACTATACATGATAAGAACTTGGTTCACATTATTTTTTATTCCTATAATACCATATAAAACAAAATACGTAATTGGGTGTCCAAAATGTGGCAGTTATATAGAACTTACAGAAGAACAATTTGAGAAAATGAAATCTGATATAGTGGGGGGAGTCGATAAGCCTAATATGAATCCTAGTGAGGATTTTCTAAGATATCAAGGTAAAAATGGAACACAAGCTAACTTTTTAAAACATATGGAAGAACATAAAAACAAACAACTTTAGATTGTTAAAAAAGAATATTGATTCTAGCTAAAAAATCATGCTTTGCATGGTTTTTTATTTTTTGATAATACTATAATTTAGGTCAGAGAAAGCTTTGTTATCAAAGATATATTCAATTCAAAAAATTATTACAAAAAAACATTGACACGAAAAATTAAATTGTGTACAATTTAATTGTAGTCAATAAAAATTTAGAGGTGAATGTGATGAATATATATGATTTCAATGTAAAAGATATAAATGGTAAGGAAGTGAGTCTTTCAAATTACAGGGGTAAGGTTTTATTAATTGTTAATACTGCAAGTAAGTGTGGATTTACACCACAATATGAAGACTTAGAGAATTTGTATAAAAAATTCGGAAATGATAAGTTAGAAATTCTTGCTTTCCCATGTAACCAATTTGGTAACCAAGAACCAGGAGATAATGCTGCTATAAAGAATTTTTGTCAAAGCACTTACGATGTAACATTTCCAATGTTCGCAAAAGTAAATGTAAATGGAGATGATGCGGATCCTTTATATAAGTATCTGACAACAGCTAAAAAAGGATTATTAGGTGGGGGCGTAAAATGGAACTTCACAAAGTTCTTGGTAGACGCAGAAGGTAATGTGGTAGATAGATTTGCACCTACTACTAAACCATCAAAAATTGAAGAAACTATTGAAAGTTTAATAAAAAAAGCATAGGGAGGAAATAAGATATGGCAATTTATGAGTTTAAAGCTAAAACTATTGATGGAGAGGAAATTTCATTAGATAGATATAAGGGTAAAGTTGTTTTAGTAGTTAATACTGCAAGCAAGTGTGGATTTACGCCACAATATGAAGGCTTAGAAAAATTATATGATGAGTATAAAGAACAAGGATTAGAAATACTTGGATTCCCATGCAATCAATTTGCAGAACAAGAACCAGGGGATAATCAAGAGGTTAAAAATTTCTGCCAAGCAAATTATGGGGTTGATTTTCAAATTTTTGAAAAAACTGATGTAAGAGGAGAAACAGCACATCCACTATTTAATTATTTAACTAATGAAAAGCCATTTGAAGGGTTTGATATGAAGCACCCAATTGGAGAAACTTTATACAACGTACTTAAAGAAAAGATGCCTTCTTATTTAGAAGGGGATTCAGTAAAATGGAATTTTACAAAATTTCTTGTTGATAGAAATGGAAATGTTGTAAAAAGATTTGAACCAACATCAGAACCATCAGAGATGGAAGAAGCTATAAAAAGCTTATTATAGAAAATAATCAGTATAGATAAAAAAACATATGGGTAATTTACTTATATGAGTAATTATCACAAAAAAATTAACTATTGAGAGGAGAATTTATAATGAGTGTTACAGTTTATACTTCAAATACATGCCCATGGTGCGTTAAAACAAAGGAATATTTAGCTTCAAACGGGGTTGATTATAAAGAAATTAATGTAACTCAAGATAAGGAAGCAGCAAAAGAAATAGTTGAAAAGACTGGTCAAAGAGGTGTACCAATTATAGATATAGATGGACAATATATCTTAGGTTTTGATAAGGAAGAAATAGATAGGTTATTAAATCTTTAAAACACCATTTATCTATAAGGAGTTGGTTTAATGAGTAAGGAAATTAAAGATTTGGACCTCCTGATTATTGGAGGAGGTCCTGCTGGTTTGACAGCAGCAATTTATGGTGCACGAGCTAAGTTGAGTTTGCTACTTCTAGAAAATCAAATGGTTGGAGGACAGGTTAGGTCAAGCTATACTATAGAAAATTACCCTGGCTTTAAAACCATTGAAGGTGGAGCTTTAGCTGATCTAATGAAGGAACAGGCTGTAGAATTAGGGGCTGAAATAGATGAGTTTGATAGCGTTGTTAGTGTTAATCTTAAAGACGAAGAAAAGCTGATTGAAACTAAGAAGTATATATATAGAACAAAGACTTTAATAATTTCTACTGGAGCAACTCCTAAAAAGATACCTGTGCCAAATGAAAGTAAGTTTTCAAGCAAAGGAATTCATTATTGTGCAGTCTGTGATGGTGCAATGTATGAGGGCTCTACAATGGCTGTAGTTGGCGGAGGAAATTCTGCTTTAGAAGAAGCACTGTTCTTAACTAAGTTTGCTTCTAAGGTAATCATGATAAGAAGATATGATTATTTTAAAGGGGAAAAGGCCACATTAGAAGAACTTGAGAAAAATCCGAAGGTTGAGATAATGTATAATTGGGATTTAGTCAATGTTGAAGGTGAAAAGTTTGTGAACAAGGCTATTATAAGAAATACAAAAACAAATGAGGAAAAGGAATTAGAATTAGAAGCTGTATTTGGCTATATAGGAACAGAACCTAAAACGGACTTATTTAAGGAGTTTATTAATCTAGATAGTAGTGGCTATGTGATAACAGATGACAGAATGACTACTAATATTAAAGGTGTCTATGCTGCTGGGGATGTAAGACAAAAACCTTTTAGGCAAATAACTACTGCTGTATCAGATGGAACTATTGCAGCTTTAGCAGCGGAGAAATATATTGAGGAACTTAGCAGAAAGTAAAAAATTGAATAAGTGTTAAAACAGTAGTATTTGCATTATAGTGATTACTACTGTTTTTTGTTGTATTTAAAAATATATTATACTTTTTTACGTTATTGCAAAATATATAACAATATTATTTTTAGGAAAGAAATTTTGTTCTGAATTAAGTAATTTTATTGGACTTAGCCAGGGAATTTTTATTAGTTATGCTCCCTGTAAATTATAGGGGAAGGTAATATATTGATTTCATACCTTAAAATTTAAGTTATTGTATAAGAAAGTCCATTGTCATAATAGGATAAACCATTTTAATATGTATTTTTCATTATTATAATAGCTGTTGAACTTACGAAAGATATCATTAGGTTTAAAGCATATTAGCTTTAAGGCTAACTAGGAGGACTTCATTATGAGCAATACAAGTAAAGATTCTAAGCGGAATTTATTATCAATGACTTTAGAAGGCACATTTTTCTTCTTTGGTATAGCCTTTTTCGGAGAAAGCACAGTAATACCAATATTTGTTGACACCTTTACAGGAAGTGTACAGCTTTTAGGTCTAACGATGACATTAATAATGATAGCTAAACTTTTACCTAAGCTGTTGCTTGGACCATATCTATCATCAGTTAAGGATATGTCAAAACTTTTGAAGGTCACTATATTTATTCATAGGCCTCTTCCTTTTCTAATGATTCCAGTACTGTTATTTGTAAAAGAGCCGTTAGTAATATTTTGGTCTTTTGTTATAATGTATTGTACTTTCTGGGGAATAAATGGCCTTACTGCAGTATCTTGGGGTGATGTTTTTGCTAGAACTATCCCAGGAAATTTAAGAGGTCAAATTCAAGGAAATCAGTTGTTTTTCGGCGGAATAGCGTCCCTTTGTGCAGGATATTTTATTAAGTTGATATTAGATAATGATGCAATTCCTGAGAATATTAAATATGTAATGATTTTTGCTGCTGGAGGTATAACACTTGTGATATCAGCAATTGTTATTTTGCCAGTTAAAGATACCCCAAGAACAGTGAAAAAAGAGGATGTACATGTTTTAAAGTATTTTATGACATTGCCAAAACTATTAAATAAAAACGATAACTATAAAAAGATGACTATATCTCAGGTTTTTTCAAGGTTTGCAGAACTTTTAATTCCTTTCATTATTGTTATCTGTAAGAATAAACTAGGATATAGTACTGCAGAAGTTTCAACCTTGGTTGTATGTCAAGTGCTTGGATCTATGATTGGAGGATTTTTGTGGGGGAAAATAAGTAAAAGGTTTGGAAATAGAAATGTTATAGTAACTGCTGAAATAATAGGGCTTGCAGTAGCTATATCCACCTTAATCTGTTTACTTACTAATACTTATATCAATACATTCCCTATTATGTGTGGCATTATAATTGTAGCTGGAGCTAAAACTGGTGCTTGGCTTGGGTATGGAAATTATATGTTTGATGTAGTAGGAGAAAAAAATAGGATAGATTATATGACTTTGAATACAATTGTGTTGTTTCCATTAGCATTTTGTAGCTATCTAGCAGGGTTAGTTAACGATTTATTTGGCTTTTATCCATTGATTATATTTACTATAGTTGTAGCAAGTATTTGTACGTACTCCGCTGTGAAATTGGAGACGGTAAAACATTAAAATGGAACATGATGTACATTAGTTACTATATTTACAGAATAAGTAATTTACGGTTAAAATAGAATGATAATAGATAAAACGGGTAGAAAACTAAAAGAATTAAATTTAGGATCTACCTGTTTTGCTGATTACAAGTAAGATAAAAATACATTTTAAGATTGATGTTTGCAAAATGGAGGTAGGGTATTGTGGTAATTTATTATTTACCATCACTTTTTATTATAGTTGGTGTATTTTGGTCAAGTGCACCGCCTAAAGATAAGAATGGATTAATAGGAATTAAGTTGCCTTTAGCAAAAGAATCAGATGAAAATTGGATAGAAACGCATAAGTATGCTGGAAAGGTGCTTATTGTTTTGGGAACTATAAATATAATAATTGAGTATGTTATAAAATTTACAACATTGAAGGAGTTTATAAATTCCATACCAAGTGACCAAGTTGGGTTATATATTACTTTACAATCATTGGTCAATCTTATTATAGTAGCAATATTATCACAAATTCATTTGATTAAAGTTATTAAGAAAAGAGAAAACATGTAAGATGATATGAAAATGTAAAAAAGGTTTTTGGTCCTATGTCAAGATTTAGTACAAGTTAAAATGAGAAGTTTATCCTCATCTTAACTCGCCAATAGCATTCCTTCCTTTTTTGCTTTTTCATACAGCTTTTCAAAATCATCTGGCGACATATAGTCGCAATGACTGTGAATACGTTGTGTATTATAGAAGGCTTCAATATATTCGAATACTAGACGATATGATTGTCTGTAATTACAGATTTTGAATCTATTCAACCATTCTCTTTTGATTAAGGAATGAAAGGATTCGATGCAAGCATTATCCCATGGAAAGGCTTTCTTAGAATAGCTTAGTTGCATTGTTTCAGTAGCTTTTCGGTATTCATTTGAAACGTATTGACTTCCTCGATCACTATGCAAGATAAGTGGTTGCTCAGTATTTCGTCTTGCTTTGGCTTTGTTTATTGTTTCTATTACACATGCTGCTTCCAGAGTTTTTGAAAGCGTCCATGCGATGATTTTCCTTGAATATAAATCCATAATGCTGGTTAGATAAACAAACCCGTCTGTTGTCCAAATATAAGTGATATCACTACACCACACGGCATTTGGGCGTTCAGGGTTAAATTGTTCATCAAGAATATTTTGAAGTTCATTACTGAAATCAGAATCTTTGGTTGTTACTGTCCAAGGTTTGATCCATTGAGCCTTGATTCCTAGTTCTTCCATATACTTGCCAACAGTACGCTGAGAAATGATTTCTCCATCTTGTTGTAGCTTTTTTGCAATTTTGGGTGCACCATAGTTTTGTTTGGAATCATCGTAAATATCCTTAATTTTTACTTTAACAGCCTCCTTACGTTTTTGCGTATCAGAAGGCATATGTTTCTGCCATGCACGATAACCAGACCGTGAAACACCCAATATTTTCAGCATTCCAGAGACGGAAACCTGGCGGTTTTCTTTCATGGCAGCTTCCGTCTTTTCAGAAACTTCTAGGTAAAGAGCTTCTGTTATTTTCCCAGAATGCTGATGGCTTTTTTTAATACATCAAGAGCATCCTGAGTATCACGTAATTCACGTTTTAAACGAGCAATTTCTTTTGCCTCATCGGAAGAATAATTGCCAGATCCACGACTTTCTATATCGCCAGTTTCTCGCAGTTCTTTCTGCCATCTGGAAAGAGTTTGCTGACTAATGCCAAGATTCTTAGCACACCCCACTAGTCCTAATTCTTTGTGATCTTGATAATATTGAATTGCATCAATCTTAAACTGTTTGTCTAAATGTTTTGCCATAATGAGATCCTCCTTGGATACAATACCAGTATTGTATCATATTTTTTCTATATAGGATTTTCTCATTTTAATTTGTACTATTTAGATTCTAGCACCATTTCTAAGGATAGGAAACCTTTTTTATTTAGTAAATTATTTATAAGTTACTAACATTTATATTATTATATTTTTGAAATTTTAATCCTGGAAGAATGGATGTAAGTGATCCGATAAGAATAAACACAATCCCAATTAGCATATTAATAGGAATTGACTCATGTAAAATTGTTAGTGCAAGAATTGGAGCTAAAATAGGTTTAAAGAAAAAAACTAATGATGTAGTTTGTGCCGAGGTTTTTTCCATAGCTTTAAAGTAGCAAGCATAGCCTGCACCAGTATTAATTATGCAGATATAAGTTATTACGGGAAGTATGTGGATGGAATATCCAGAAAACAATGGTATCCTTGAGAAAATATCAAGGTTTTGTGTAGTAAGATAGTTGGCAATCGGGGAGATATGGCTAATACCTATTAAACCAAGCATTTCAAGACTTCCAAATAAAAAACCAAAACAAGTAACTACAATACCGCCGTATTTAGCACACTTCCTTTTACCGCTAACACCATAGAGGGCAAAGGTTAGAGTTGAGGCAAGAGTAAGAGTAACACCTAATAAACTAAGCTTTGTATTTAATGGATTTATAATTATAATAATTCCTATAAGTTCAAGAAATAATGCGATAATATTATTTTTATATATAATTTCTTTTAGAAGAAAAAAAGCTAAGATTGTAACGAATACAGGATTGCTACTGAATAATACAGCAGTTACAGACGCTTTGGTGTTTAGTACAGCTAATTGATAAAGTGCCATGCTTACAACAACACCTAAGAAACCTAAAAAAGCAAAGAAATATAAGTCCTTTATAGAAATAATAATCTTCTTTTTATTAAGAGTAGTCAGTGCAAAAGGTATTAAGAAGATTCCTCCTATAAAAAAGCGAGTAAAGGTAATTTGTATTGGATTAAAAGTTCCAGCTGCAAACTTTAATGCAATCTCCATAGTACTAAAGATAATTGTTGTTAAAAAAATATATAAATAGCCCTTTTTCATTGTTAAAGCCCCCAAAATGTATAAATACCAATAGGTTTAGTATATAGTATTGGAAATTTGCAGTCAAATGATATAGAAACGGATTAGATAAAATTATGACAGAGGATTCTTCTAGGTAGATTGTAGGATACAAGTGGAGGGGGACGGGATTATTAAATTTGCTGAGTAGGGTTATTTTACGTAAAAAAACCTTAAAGATAGCTAGTGATACAAGCTATTTTTAGGTTTTTTCAAACTTACCATGAAATTGAAAGATTTTTAATGGACATTTATGCAGAAATCTTCTTTTAAGGAATTTGAAGCAGCTAAAAATATGTTTAAGGTAGCTTCAGCATAATCCCCTAAGAGTTCTTTACTTTGTTTGAAGTTTGTCCACTCTACACTTATAGGTAATTTTATGTATCCTGTGAGACAATCCCAAAGGGCATCTAAGTTGTTGCCATAATAGTCTGGAAGTGCAAGTTCTGATTTTAATATATCATGAAGCCTTTCCTTACTAGTAAATTGTGAACCATCTAATATGACTATGTTATTCATTAGAAAATCTCCTTAAGGACTTTAAATTTTTATTATAAGTTAGTTTTTGTAGTAGCATTTGAAGGTTTTATAGTGGTCACTTGTACCATATATTAATCCATCATTTGAGAATACTATTCTATCAGCACCTCTTTGCCCACCATTGTAGTTTATGTCACATTCATGCCAGACTCTACCAGAAGCTGAAGGAAGATGTTTTTCAGCATTTATAAATATATCACCGCCTATGCTTTTGCCAGGTGCATAGTTCCAAAGGTTTTTTCCAGGTTTCCAACCTAAGCTAGTAGCCTGAGCTTTGGTAATAAAGTTACTCGGTAGTTTACCATATGTATGTATATAGTCTGCAACACCTTGGAATGTATTTATTACTTTAGTGCTAGATGAAGTAGCGGTCGTTGCTCCAAATGTATCGGTTGGAGTTAGAAATACTGTGTTAAACAATGAAGAAAGTAAAAGCGCAAAAACTAAAAATATATTCAGTTTCTTAAAAATTTTTTTCATATAAGATCCCCCCTTTCTTAATAAACTTTTAACGGTTTGTAATTACTAAATTCTATATAAAGTAAAAACTATTATATATCTACTATATAACAGTTTTATTACAAATAAAATAGGGTGAAAAATATTTTACACAATTTTAAGAAAATTTAGAAAAGTATTTTCTAGCTATTATTTCATTAAATCAAACTCATATTTCTCTAGTTCATTAATAAATATTGAAAGATGAATACGTAAAGAATTAAACGAGAACATCTATATTAAATTGGTATGAAGATATAATATCTTTTGATGTTCATAGTTGTTTATATTTAAAGTTATTCTTTCATGAAGTATAATGAGAAATAAGTTAATTAATGGGAAGGAATTGATAAAATTAGTTTGAGGATTTTAGCTGTGATTAGGAGGACGTCGTTGATGGATGATAATATAGAGGTATTAATAGTTGAAGATGATATAGATATTAATGAACTTTTATGTAATATCTTAATTAAAGAAGGATATAGAGTAAGAGGTGCATATTCTGGTTCAGAGGCAAAAATGTGTTTAGAACAATTCGACTATGATATTGTTCTACTGGATTTAATGTTGCCAGGAATTTGTGGTGAGAATTTAATAGCAGAAATAAGAAAAGTTAAAGTTATGCCTATAATAGTTATTTCAGCAAAAACTGCTCAAGGGGATAAAATAAATGTTTTAAAGCTTGGTGCAGATGATTTTGTAAGTAAGCCTTTTGATATATATGAAGTAGTTGCGAGAGTCGAAGCGCAGCTGAGAAGATATAAAGAATTTTCAAATTCAAAGGAAGAGAGTAATAGGCTTATTTATAAAAATATTACTTTAGATTTGGATGCGAGAGAAGCCTTCGTAAAAGATAAACAGCTTTCTTTAACCTTTAGAGAATTTGAAATTTTAGAGTTATTAATGAAAAACCCTAAAAAGGTATTTACAAGAGCCAATATATTTCAAACTGTATGGAATGATGAATTTTTAGGGGATGATAATACGATAAATGTTCATATGAGTAATCTGCGTTCCAAGTTATCAGAGGTAGATAGTGAAACTAAATACATACAGACTGTTTGGGGGATAGGTTTTAAGTTTCAAGAATAATCTTAATACTTTCTTAAGATTTGCTTTAGTTCAACTTATAAAATATAGTCCATAATGTAATCATAGGGCATCAGATAAATCATCTTGAAATTGGATTTATGATGTTATAGAGAATTAAGGAGGCAAACTTATGAAGGAAATTATACTTAAAACTCATAAGCTTTCAAAAAAATATGGAAATCAACTAGCAGTAAATAACGTGACGATGACAGTAAGAAAAGGGGATATATATGGCTTTATAGGTAAAAATGGAGCTGGGAAAACTACTTTAATAAGAATAGTAACTGGATTGATTCATAAAACTGGTGGAGAAATTGAACTTTTAGGAGTAAGTAATGAAAAGGGATTGAATGAAGCTAGGACAATAGTGGGAAGTTTAGTTGAAATGCCCGCTTTTTATGGCAATATGACTGCAAAAGAGAATCTTGAAGTATCAAGGCTTGTAAGAAATATCGCAGGAAAGCAATGTATTGAAGAGGTTCTAGAACTAGTGGATTTAAAAGGTGCAAGCAATAAAAAGGTTAAGAATTTTTCTTTAGGAATGAAACAAAGGCTTGGTATTGCAAATGCACTTTTAGGAAACCCAAGATTTTTAATTTTAGATGAGCCTATAAATGGTCTTGATCCTGTGAGCATCGTTGAAATTAGGGAATTACTCAAGAAAATAAATAAAGAAAAAGATATAACAATATTAGTATCAAGCCACATATTAAGTGAACTTTCAGAACTTGCAACTTGTTATGGAATAATTGATAATGGACAATTACTTGAGGAGATTTCTGCTGAGCAATTATATGAAAAGTGTAAACAGTATATAGAAATCAAAGTTGATGATGCAAAGAAAGCAGTTGTATTATTAGAAAAAGAGTTAGATATTATAGATTACTCAGTAGTAGAAAATAGTATAATAAAAGTATATAGTCATCTCAATGATGTAGCCAAAATTAATACTCTTTTAATTCGTAATAATATTGAGATAAGTAATATAGGATTAAAGGGACAAAATCTAGAAGAGTATTTTTTAAGTGTAGTTGGAGGTGGCAAGAATGCTTAGATTAATAAAAGCCGAACTATATGTGTTATTTAAAACAAGAACTTTTAAGGTGTTGTGTGCAATAGCTTTATTCTTAGCTATAGGAGTATTAGGACTAACAAAACTTATGTCTTCTGAGGAATTTATAAAAAGCAGTTTAAAGGGAATGTCACCAGAACAACAGGAACAGTTCATGGATACACTCCAAAGTGCTGGTAGTGGTGAAAATGATTCTGTCATAATACCTGGCAGTGGATTAGGGTTTCATATACAAGCAAACGATATTTTTAAACCTACTGCAAAAGAAACTTATCATGCTGCCTTTGGGTCTGGAATAATAGAGATGATTATGGCTGTATTAATTGGGGCTATGGTTGCGAAGGAATATTCAACAGGGACAATAAAAAATATATTAGCTTACGGGAAGAGGCGGGAATATTATTATGTTTCCAAATTGATTGCTTGCGCTATTGGACTTGCAGCAGTATTAGGAATAATACTTGTAGTAGCTACTATAGGAGGAATAACTCTTTTTGGTTGGGGTGAGGCGTTTAGTCCTTCTCAAGCTTTGGGGATGCTAATGAATTTCTTAGGAGCTATGGCAGTAGGTATGGGAATTATTTCTGTACTAATGCTTATTGCAACTTTAGTAAAAAGCAGTGGAGCCACAATCGGAATTGGTATAGTAACAATGGCAGTTTTGCCAATGGTTATCTCATTTCTTTATGGAAAGTTTGATTGGTTTGATAAAATGTATCAGTATTCATTATCGTATAATTGGGCATTGGCAACATCTATAAAATCAACAAACGGTGATATATTAAAAGCGATAATTGTAGGGTTACTAACATTATTAATAGCGACTGGTGCTGGGATAGGTTTATTTAGAAAACAGGATATAAAATAGAATAGTATAGATTTAAGTTAATGATTATGTATTAAATTTAAGAGAGGAGTGAGTAAAATGCTGTGGGTAATATTTTTTCTGTTAACAATTATTAGTGTCTTACTCACTTATATCTATAGATATAAAAAAGATATTAATAAAATTACAGAGCAAATTACAAAAACTAAAGGTGAATACTATAATATAAGAATGATGACTTTAGATAAGGATATTGAGGAATTGGTCTTATCGATAAATAGATTATATGAAGATAATCAAAAAATTAATTGTACCATAAAGCATAGAGAAGAAGAATTAAGGAGAAGTATTGAAAATCTTTCTCATGACTTAAGAACGCCACTCACGTCTATTATGGGATATTTACAATTAGTAAAAGATGAAAATACATCTGAAGATGATTGCAGTAGATATATGGAGATAATCGAAAGAAGAACTGTAGCATTGCAAGAACTTATAATTAGTTTTTACGACTTATCTAGAGTTGAATCAAGTGAATATAATTTTGAGTTAAGATCTGTGAATTTGAGTAACATGTTGTATGAAACAATAGCATTGTTTTATGAAGATTTTACAAAAAAGAATATAGAGCCAGAAGTTATAGCAGAAATAACAACAGCTAATGTTATTGCAGATGAAAAAGCTGTTATGAGGATATTCTCCAATTTGATCAATAACGTTTTGAAGCATGGAGAGAAGAGCGTAGTTATAACATTGAAAAAAGAAGGAACTAAAATAATTACGGAATTTAAAAATTATGCTCCTAGGTTGAAAGAAGAACAAGTAAAACATATTTTTGATAGGTTTTATACTGCAGATTCAACAAGAAGTGATAAAAATACAGGACTAGGTCTCAGTATAACTAAGGCATTAGTAGAGCAACTAGGTAATAAAATAAAGGCTGAATTAATTGACGGAATGTTAATTATAAAGATAACTTGGAATGGTAAAGAAAACTTATAACATATATGGAGACTTTATAGTATTTGATGGAGTGCTATAAGGTCTCTTTCTATGAATAATACTTTCTAAGTTGGCAAGTATAATAGATAACCTATTAAAAATAAAATTTTAAATAAAGGAGTGATAGAAATGGAGATATCTCCATTTAACTTTATTGGAGGAGAATTTTTTAGTATTTTAGTTTTATATAAAGCTAAGAAAATGTTATCAAAACATGCCGACGATAATAAGGATGAGAAAGTAGAATGATTTTTATAAGACACAAGATTATATGAAGAGTTATAAATAAAATATTAAACTAATAGAATTAGTACTGTAGCTTCTGCAGTACTAATTTTATTGATATCTATGTTTTACCATTGAAACTACATAGAGAATATATAAAAGCATAAGTTCGATTATTGAAGTGTCATCAAAATTTATAGAATATATTGAGAGATTAATATAATATATTATGACTATCTATCAAAACCTGTATATTAAGAGAATGGAAATTAAATTTTTGTTCCTATAACTATTACTTATGGAGTAGTGAAAAATAGTAATTGGACGAAGTTAATTATTGGATGCTATAATCGCTATAATTAGTCATCAATTATTTAAGATTAAAATAATTAATTACTAAAGGTGGATATTTTCTAGCATAGTTCATATATAGGGATTTTAAAATATTTAAGAATAATATCAAAAAAAGGGGTGGAGTTTTTTTATGAAGATATTTTATTTTAGTTCAACAGGGAATTCTTTATATGTTTCAAAGTTTTTAAAGGAGAATTTTGATAACTGTGAAATCATTTCAATGAGTGGCAAATTTTCAAAGGATGAAGAATTTGAGGTTAATGATGATGTCATTGGATTTGTATATCCTGTTCATTATGCAGGAATGGCAATAGTCGCAGAGGAATTTGTTTCTAAACTAAAGATAAGAAAAGATGCTTATGTTTTTGCTATTGGAGTAACAGGTGGTGGGAATGCAGATGTTAGTTTTTATCAGCTTAATAAGCTTTTAGAAGGTAAAAATAAAATAAGCAATTATTGTACGGTAAAATATATATCTAATTATTTGAGGATGGGAAGAAATCCCTCAGGAGAAAGAGCTAAAAGTTCTATAGAGGCGAACAAAAATATATTACAAGATTTTGTACAATCAATTAAGAAGAAACATATTAAGGAATTTAAGGCAAAGAAATCATTTGGAATGTTAGAAGTTAACTTAGTAAAAAAATACTTTAAAAATAGGGACAAGAACTTTAATGTTAATGACAGTTGTGTAGGATGTAATATGTGTAAAAAAGTTTGTCCTATAGAAAATATTGAAATGGAAGATAAAAAACCAGTATGGAAGGGTAAATGTGTAGATTGCATGGCGTGTATAAATATATGTCCACAAAATGCCATTAACATAGGGACAAAGACTATTAAGAAGAATCGATATTTAAATCCTTATATAAAAAGGGAAGAACTAATAAAATAATCTTTGTTATTTTAATTACAAGGTTAAGGAATGCAAATAATTTTGCAATGCCTTAGCCTTTTGTCTTTTAGGTAGGGAATAGATTTTGTAATTTTAAATTATTAATAAAGTTTATTCATACACGGTTAAGACTATTGTTTATGTGAACGGTAGAAGTTAAGCCTTTCTAAGATGTATATGTAGCTTAAGTTATATGGGATTATTAAAATTACAGTTACTTCTATATTTATAGCAACTATTAATATAAAATTTCATATGTGGATAAAATTTTGAAACTTTATCATAGAATTTTAAGTCTAATATATATAACATCGATGTTTTTTATGATTTAAAGCTTATGAGGGGGAAAAATGGAAAGTGTGATTGCTGTGAAATCAAAAATATTTAAATTTGAAACTGATAATGAGAGATATCTTATAAAAAAATCTATAGCTGGCGACAAGAAAGCTTTTAGCGAGCTTATGAAAATATATAAAATTTATCTTTACAAAACTGCGTATAGCTATGTTAAGAATGAAAATGATGCTTTAGAAATCCTTCAGGAATGTACATATAGAGCAATGGTTAACATAGGAAAACTTAAGAAATCTATATATTTTAAAACATGGATTACTAGAATAATAATAAATTGTTCTTTAGACTTTATAAATAAGAATAATTGTGTTTATCTATTAGACGATAAAATGAAAATTACAGAGAGAGATAATGGTATATCAATAGATGAAAAGTTAGATTTATATAATGCTATAGATTTACTTAGAGATAATTATAAGACGGTAATTATATTAAAGTATTTCAATAGTATGACCATAGAAAATATTGCAGAAGTGATGGGTATACCAGAAAACACAGTAAAAACCTACTTAAAAAGAGCAAAGGATAGGCTTAGTAAGATTTTAAAGGAGGATTACTTAAATGAATGATTGTAAGATATCTAATATAGAGATTACAGAAAATATAGATAAGGCTATTGATAAGGCTATAGATCAGGGGATAGAAAGAGCCTTTATAGAGTTGAAATTTAAAAAGCTTAAGAAAGTAAAAATGACAGTTGGAACTATTGCAGCTTGTTTAGTATTGGTGTTTATTTCTAGCGCTATTAATCCAGCACTAGCAGCGAAAGTTCCTATAATTGGAAGTGTGTTTAAAATGATAGAAAAGAATATTTATTTGCCTGGTGAGTATGCTCAATATGCTACCTCTGTAAATGAAGAAGTATCTGATAATGGGATTGACATTACTTTATCAGATATATTGTGTGATGGTCAAGGGTTGTACATTACATATAAAGTAGAGAGTGAGGAACCTTTTAAGTACACATCATGGGGCGATAAACCTTTAGATAGGAATCAGCTTCTAACTGGAGAAAAGTATAAAAAAGTAAGTTTTTCTAATAAGGAACTAGATGATAGTGGCGTTGCTGGGTTAGAAGGTGAATTTTTAGATGAACATACTTTTGTTGGTATGGAAAGATACTATCTTAATTCTTTAGAAACAGACATACCGGAAGCCTTTAATTTTGAAGTTGAATTCAATTCTATAAGGACAAAAGCTCTAAAAGAGGGGGATAAAGATCAGAAGTTTAAAGGAAATTGGGCTTTTAAGGTGCCAGTAAAGGTGGATAAGACTATAAGTAAAGATATAGCTGTTAATTATAAGACCGCGAATGGGCTTTCAGTTGATTCAATTATGATTACGCCAGTTAGTATAGTTATAAATAGTACAAATCCCGAACATGCTCATTATGGGGTGCGGGTATTTGATGATAAAAATATAGAACTAAAATGTGAGAGTGGTAGGTTATATGATGATAATAAGCAGAGAACTTATTTCAATGGGGTGTCGAAGGATTGTAAGAGTTTGAGAATTATAGTATATAGAGATAAGCTTCAAGTAACAGGAACTACTGAGAATTCTCAAGGAGAAGTTGAAACCGTTTATGAAGATATGGGGGAGGAGGTATTTATCGATAAAGTTATAAATTTAGATTAAGGATTATAATAGATTTACAAATAAAGAGACTTGGTCTAAAGAGATAAGGTTTAGTGTTAAATATTTGATAATTTACAAGATATATTCAAATAGTTAACACTTGCATAAAACAGTTGAATTAATAGAGGGGAATAGTATAATTATTAATAAAACAAGTAGGGAAATATATTAGAGATTGGAGAATTTGATATGAACTTTTCTAAGATTAGAACCTCTTTATTTTTAAATCTAGCAGAATTAATAAATATGCCTTTACCTGAAACAATTACGGGGACTGGTGCCAGAGGAAAAGTTGGTGAATGGTGTAAAAGCAAGGGATATAATAACGCTTTAATTATCGCAAGTAAAAGTATTATTAAATATGGAGTTATAGATAAGCTAATAGAATCTTTAGATAAAGAAGGAATAAAGTATGTAATTTATGATGGAGTAACTCCAAATCCAACATTTAAGTCATCACAAGAAGCTGTTGATTTAGGTAAAAAGAATAATGTAGATATGGTTATTGTTATAGGTGGTGGATCACCTTTAGATTGTTCAAAGTTAACTGCAGCTGCACTTACTAATGATAAGCCAATTAGAAAACTAGCAGGAATGATGAAAGTAGGAAGAAAACCTCTACCAATTATTGCAATACCAACTACTGCAGGAACGGGCTCAGAGGTAACTGCTGCAGCAGTAATTAGTGACGAAAATACTCATGTTAAACATATGATGGTTTCACAGAAGATAGTACCTGAGTTGGCTGTTTTAGATCCAGAAACAATGGTTTCTTTACCAAAGCATGTAACTGCAGAAACTACTTTTGACGCGTTAGATCATGCTATTGAGGCTTATATTTCAACTCATAAGAATGAAGAAGCTAAAAAGTTAGCAGAGGAAGCCATTGTATTAATAAATGACAACTTAAAGAAGGTTTACGATAATGGTGATGATTTAGAAGGAAGAGAAGCATTAGCAATAGCATCATATAAAGCTGGAGCATCATTTAATAAATGTTCTCTTGGATATGCTCATGGATTTGGACATAGGTTTACAGAATTATATGACCATTCACATGGAGCAACTTTAGCAATGATTTTACCTAATCTTTTAGACTTTAACAGGAAAGTTTCGGAGTATGAATTAGCAACCCTTGCAGTACTTTGTGGTCTAGGGACTAAGCAGGAAGAACCTTCAATATTGGCAGATAAATTTATTAAAAGAATATATCAGCTAAGAGATGACGTGAACTTACCAACCAGATGTGAAGGTTTAAAAAAAGCAGATTATGATAAAATTATTACTACAGCTTTTAAAGAGTCACATAGATCATATCCTGTTCCAAGATATATGACTAAGTTAGATGCTATTGAATTTTTAAATAAGTTATTATAGATAAAAAAACTATTTCAGAATGGGAAAATCTTAATTCTGAAATAGTTTTTGCATTTCAAAGGTTTTTGGTTGAAAAAATAGACTACTAATTTTTTATGGAGGATATTATATGCTCTTTGAACTTTATTGCAGCTGGAGATATGTAGGCATTTTTAAGGCATCCCATGTAGATGCTCTTGTATCCAAGGTCTTCTTTTATTTTAACGATAGATACAGTATTTGTATTTATAAGCGGCGTATTAGGTACGATTGTGATTCCAGCTCCTGCTGCAACTAGACCACTTAACATGCTTGCTTCGTTCGGTTGCACCGAAATCTTTGGAGTATATCCTATAAACTCAGAATAAGAAACCATTTTGTCTGTATTTCCTTCTTTAAGTACGATAAAGGCTTCATTTTTGAGATCTTTTAATGAAGCTGTTGTTTCAGTGGAAAGTGCATGATTTTTAGGAACAATTAAAACATACTCTTCCTTCTTCACTAATACAGACTCTATTTCAGGATTTTGAAGAAGACTATCAAAATTATCAACAGCGTTATCATAAAATCCTAATGCAATTTTTCCCGCTTTTAAGTCATTTAATATTTCAACAGTTGATCCATGATTAAATTGAAATCTAGCATCAGGATAAAAACTTAAAAAGTCACTGATGATGAATGGCATAAAGTAAGTGCCGATACAGTAAGTTGAGGCTACGGAGATAATACCTTTATCAGTTTGGAGCATATCTTCTAGTTCCTTGATACCTTTTTCAATTTCTTTTAGTGCCAAATCAGCATGAGCCAGAAATGCTTGACCAAAAGAAGTTAAATTAACATTACGCCCATTTCGCTCAAACAAGGGAACATTTAGTTCTTCTTCTAACTTAGAAATAGATTTACTTAAAGCTGGTTGCGAAACAGATGCTAAAGCAGCAGCAGTAGTAAAATTTTTTGTTTCAGCTATTTTCTTAAAGTATTCTAACTGTTGCAAGTTCATCGGTAAACTCCTTTGATTGTGGTAATTTTTATGTTAACATCTATAACTAAAGGTTATCAAAGTGTGAATATTATTAATTGGACTAAGATTGTTAGTTGATGTTATAATCGATTTTGTAGGCAAATTTCCTTAAAATTAGTCTAAAATAATTATAAATTTTAATTATAGATAAGTCAAAGGCTTATGAGAACAATGCTTCAAGTTTTAATTATGATTATCTATAAGAAGAAGGCTAGTTTTTAGAAAGCGTAAGGTATTCAGTTGAAAAAGAATAGCAATTATAATAAAAAGGGAGACGAATAACTATGATGAAGGTAAATGCTGAAAAGTGTATTGGCTGTGGACAATGTATTAAAGATTGTTTTCCAAGAGATATAGAGATGGTTGATGGAAAAGCTATAATAAAAAATGAAGCTTGTTTTAAATGCGGTCACTGTATAGCAGTCTGTCCTAAGGAAGCTGTTTCAACAGATGAATATAATATGGAAGAAGTAAAGAATTATCAAAAAGAAGAGTTTGAAATAGAGCCAGAAAGACTTCTAAATTTTATTAAATTCAGAAGAACAGTGAGACAATTTAGAAATAAGGAAGTAGAAGTAGAAAAGCTTTCTAAGATTATCGAGGCTGGAAGATTTACTCAAACTGGTACAAACTCACAAGACTTATCTTATGTAGTAGTAAGAGACGGATTGCAACAATTAAAAAATGTAACCTTTGAGACGCTTAAATTTATGTCAGATAATATTTTAAATAACTTAACAGAAGAAAATATGTCATATAAGAGATATGCTGAGATGTGGGCATACATGTATGGACGTTATAAGGAAAATCCAAAAGAAAATGATAGCTTATTCTTTAATGCTCCAGCTGTAATAGTTGTTACAGCAAATTCAGAAGTTAATGGTGCTTTAGCTGCTTCAAACATGGAGTTAATGACTAATGCAGTAGGTCTTGGAACTTTCTTTAGTGGCTTCTTTGTGGCAGCAGCAAAAGGTAATAAACAAATAGTAGATATGCTTGGAGTAAAACCAGGAAAACAAATAGTTGCTTGTATGGTAATAGGATATCCTGCCGTTAAATATTCAAGAACTGTTCCAAGAAAGAGTGCTGATGTATCTTGGAAATAAAATATTCTTGTATAGAAAATTAATACATGAGGTTCAGCGTTGAGCCTACATCAAAAGTTTATGAGCAACATATTGAAAAGCACATAGAACTATGAAGAGTATGCACTGAAATATAGATAGGGCTAGTAAGGAATAAACTGCATGGTTATCCTTACATAGCCCTTTTATCTTATAAGTTTCTTTATTAGTTTATGTGCATACAACTTGCTAGATATCTTAGCATGGGGAGTTATTAAATAGCTGCTTTTTCAAGATGAGCGGCTATGTATTTTTCTATCTCATCTACAGATGATTTGTAACCTCCAGCATTTATCATTAATTCTCTCATTTTATCCATATTTAATTTGTAGACTGGATTAGTGAGAACTTCATTTACAGAGCTTTTTAAATTTTCTACTGAAAGTTCATCATTCTGTATAACCTTTCCTAAACTTAAGTCAGCTAATCGCTTAGCAACAAAAGGCTGGTCAGCACGTTGTGGTATAGCGACAACTGGCACTCCATAATATATAGACTCATGTACACTATTCATCCCACCATGAGTAATAAAGACATCTGTATATTTAAGAACTTCTAGCTGAGGAACAGATTGATATACTAGAAAGTTGCTAGGGATAGAGCACAAAGAATTTATATCCACTTTTTTACCCACAGCTATGATTACTGATGCATCCATGCCACTAAATGCTTTTACACAAGTTTTAAAAAAGTCATTTGAAATACTACTTATTGTTCCCAAGGAGATATAAATTACTGTTTCCTTTAAGCTATCAAAAGGAATATCAGTTTTAATTATTCTTTTACTAATTGATGGACCAACAAATTTGTAAGTCTTAGGATCGAAGTCTTCACCATAAACTTGGAATTCTCGAGAAGTATATACTAAGTTTAAGCCTGGAACGTCAGTTAAAGATTTTTGATAGTGTTGAAATAAGGCATTTCGTTGATGAGAAATTTCTGGTTTTACAGCGTGACCTTTAAGGACATTATCCATAATTTTTTTATTAAAAGCAAAAGTTGAAATTAGGTGAACAGTAGGCTTATTTAAAACTTCGCCTAGCTGTTTTCCGAGATAAAATACCATCTCATAAATAATACAATCATAACTTGCACCAATATCTAGTGCCATTTCATAAATAATTGGGACATGGGTAGCCAAGCTTTCTACTGAAGGTAGATTTTTAATTCTCTCACTGTAAGAGATGACAGTTGCCCCTGTCGCTTCAATTTCTTCTCTAAACTCTTCTGTAATTAGATATGATACTTGATGATTTCTATTAGAAAGTTCTCTTGCAAGTGCTAAAGTTGGATTTACATGTCCGTATGCTGGTAGGTTTATTATCAATATCTTTGCCATAGTCTCCCTTTCCTTTATAAGGCGTTAGCCTTATAAATCATATTAATTTTCACAATAAATCAGGATTGGTATAATATTATTGCGATTACATTATATAACCTAATTATACAATGTACAACAATAACATTACATAAATGTAAATAATGGATAATGATGAGCGTTTGTTATTCTATGGTAATATAATATTCCTATAATTTTATTTTAGGGTGAGTTATAAATGTACTATATAGACTTAACATTATTTTTAAAATTTTGATGGCAAAATAAAGTTTATATTATATTACACTTTATGTTAAAATAATGAAGTTATTGTTATAACTATAAGTATAGTTTTTTATATGAAATAATTAGTTATTATAAAGGAGTAAGTATGAAGAATAAGAAGAATTATATTCAGATTTCATTAATCTTAATTTTTATTTCAGCCATAATGTTTCTAGGGCATTATTTAATTTTTGGACAACTAGAGAATACAATGTACTATTCTTTGATGAGCCTATGTTTTATTCCAGTGAACATATTAGCTGTTACTATTGTATTTGATAGCTTAGTAGAAAGACGAACTAGGCGTGAGAGGCTAAGCAAACTAAATATGTTGGTAGGATTATTTTTTAGTGATATTGGTTTTACGTTACTAAATATAATAGTAGTTGGTGATGAAAAACTAACTGCTTTGGATTTAGATTTTAATGATTTGAAAAGGTGCAGGAATAAGCTACAGAAACATAACCATGAAGTGAATTTTGAAAAGATTAAATTACTGGAACTTAGAAATTTGGTCGTTGAAAGTAGGGATATTTTATCTAGTCTTATAGGGAATGAGAGTGTTCTAGAGCATGAAACTTTCGCAGACTTACTTATGGCATTAATGCATTTAAGAGATGAAATTCTATTTATAAAATACAAAAATCTAACTAAGGAAGATAAGGCGCATCTTAAAGGCGATATTATTAGGGTATATAAAGCCTTGTCTTTCCAATGGGTCAATTATCTTGAGCATTTAAAGCAATTCTATCCTTATCAATACAAAAGTGCTATAAAATACAATCCATTTACTTTAAGGCAACTAATAGAAAGCGTTGAGGATAAGGGGTATGGAACTTTGTAGTAGAATGGAAAAAAGTAATTAGGAAATACTATAAATACTTTTCTATTAAGGAGATACGTATGATGAGTGAAGACAAGGATTTGATTAGTATTAGTGATAAACAACTTATAGAAATCGTTGCAAGAATAGGGGAACTCTTTCAAAATGTAATATCTATAGATAATTCTGTAGCTATAACTGATAAAGAAGTATTTACTCATTATTTTGAAGGGAAAACTGCTGAACCTGCTGAAGTAATAGGAAAGCCTTTTCCAAGTAGAGGATTTATTCCAGAAGCATTAAGAACAGGGTCCCTTCAAGCAGGAATTATACCTAGTGGGGTTTATGGGGTGCACGCATTTAGGTCTGCTACGATTCCTTTTAAGAATTTTAAGGGGAATATTATTGGAACTATAAGTGTTGCATTAAGCCTTAAAAATCAAACAGTATTAAAGGAGACATCTGAAAAAATTTCTATATCGATAAATGAACTTATAGGTACAACAGAAGGTATATCATCCTCTGCAGTACAATTATCAGATAATGTATCAGAGGCATTAAACCAAACTGAAGAGATAATAGGGCTAATCGAGAAAACAAATAATATTTTGGATTTTGTTAATGATATAGCTTCAAATTCAAGGCTCCTAGGACTTAACGCTGCTATTGAAGCGTCTAGAGCTGGTGAAGCAGGAAAAGGTTTTTCTGTAGTAGCTAATGAGATAAGAAAGATGGCAGAGAATAGTAGAGAATCGGTTAATAGTACAAAAGATCTTTTATCATCTATTAATGTTAAAGTTAGTACTTTATTAGAAAAAACTCAACAATTATCAGATGTATCGCATACACAGGCGGCAGCTACGCAAGAGATTTCAGCATCAATTCATGAATTATTATCAGCAATAAATATTGTACAAAAAGTTGCAGAAGATGTTTAAGTCTTAAAGTTTAAGTTAATAGTAATATAAAAGAGTAGTTATTAAAAAATTATGGTAAAATTTTTCATAATTAAAAACTGTTTATAGATTTAAGAATATGAAATCTATAAACAGTTTTTTTAGAATATATTTTTATTAGAACTCTTCTCATATTTTAGACTTAATAAATCTTTTAGACAAACTTTTGGTAATTATAAAGAGTTATTAAAGCATAGAGCAAGACAAAGGAAGTTCCATCATATTCTAATCGAACAACTATCTAATGAAGTTAGTCATAGTTCTTGGTTCTCTTTCTGGTAAGGCAATGCCAGCTTTTTTTCCTGCTTCAATTGATTTTAAAAGCCATGCCATATTTTTGCCTAAAAGTCTCATAGTCTGCATACCTTCTAGGTCTTGTGTTACTTCTTCAGGATTGCTTCCATGAACCATATTCCAATATTGTGAGGAAACAATAGGCATATTGGATATCGTAAAGTATTTATTTAGTTGATCAAGAGTAGCTGTTGAGCCACCACGACGGCAACTAACCACTGCAGCACCTGGTTTATATTGAAGGCAGTTTCCCGCGTAGAAGAATCTATCTAAGAAACAAGTGATGCTACCTGAGGCAGCGGCATAATGTACAGGGGAACCAAATACAAAGGCGTCTACATCTTTAGCTTTTTCTAAAGCTATATTTACAGTATCATCATTATGTACACATCTACCAGGATTAGTTCTACACCAACCACAACCGCTACATCCACGAATAGCATTGTTGCCAACATGTAGAATTTCCGTTTCGATGTTTTCTTTTTCTAATTCTTTTGCAACTTCACTTAACGCAGTGTAGGTGCAACCTTTAGCTTTAGGACTTCCATTGATAAGTAATACTTTCATTTTTACACCTCGTTTAAAATAAATTGTTGAAGCTAATATCAAGTCAGAAATTTATACCTATGATTTATTTTAACACATGTTATAAAAAGTAAGCTATATTATAGAATGGAAATAAGAATATTTTTAATCATTAATAATGTGTATATTTGTATAGTATTTACATAAATTAATAATGCTTTATGAAAACTAATATGTAAGGTTGAATTTTTATTGAAAAACTTTATTTGCTGTAATACAATAAGATGAAAACTAAATAAGGCATATTTGAAGTAGTAGTAAATTAATTAGATATTTCAAGGTGCTGCAAGACAGTTCGAAATCCATCCTGTCTATAAACAAAACTAGGAGAGACAATTAAGCATAAGCATTTATATATGGAAGTGTAGAATTTTAATAGAACTTTTATGTACAAATATGAGCTAATGACTAAATTGACCTTGTAGGTATTTTTATAGAAAGGACACAATTGTGTCCTTTTTGTTTTGGCATGTAGAGATAAGTTGAACTATATTTAGTTGTAAAAATTTAGCTTAGATAAATACTAAGAGCTTTGATGGGTAACAACCATGCATAGTGGAAATACAAAATATAAATAGAAATTAAACATTATAAGGAGGACTATCACAGTGAAGGAAGTTTATAAATTAGTATCAGAGCATAGCATGGACAGTGCACATTTTTTAAAAGATTATGATGGTAAATGTAGTAATATACATGGACATAGATGGAGAGTTGTAGCAGAGATTTTTAGTGACCAATTAATTAATGAAGGTGCCGAAAAAGGAATGATTGTTGATTTCGGGATTTTTAAAAATGATATAAGGGAGCTTGTGGATTTTTATGATCATTGCTTGATAGTAGAAAAGGGGAGTTTGAAAACTGAGCTTTTTCAAATGCTAACAACAGAAGGATTTAGAGTAGAAGAGGTCTCATTTAGACCTACTGCTGAAAATTTAGCTAAGTTTTTCTTCGAGCAATTAAAGAAAAAGGGACACAATATGAAATCAGTGGTGGTTTATGAAACTCCAAATAATGCGGCTACTTATGAGGTGACATATGTATAAGGTTGTAGAAAAGTTCGTAAGCATAAATGGTGAAGGGTTAAGAGCAGGAGAATTGGCTGTTTTTATAAGATTTTTAGGATGTAATCTGAAGTGTTCCTATTGTGATACTAAATGGGCTAATGAGCCAGAATGTCCTTATGAATTAATGAGTGGTGAAGAAATTTATGCCTATATAAAAGAAACTGGTGTAAGAAATGTAACTTTAACAGGTGGAGAACCACTAATTCAAAAAGAGATGAAAGAACTTATAGATCTTCTACTAAAGGATGGACTTCTTCGAATTGAAATTGAGACTAATGGTAGTGTAGATGTTCAGCAGATTAATTATTCATCGGAAAGAGTCAGTATAACTTTAGACTATAAAGGAAAATCTTCACTGATGGAAGGATATATGAAGAGAGATAGCTTTAAGTTATTAACAAAAAAAGATTCAGTTAAGTTTGTAGTGGGTGACAATGAAGATTTAGAAAGAGCGTTATCTTTTATAAAAGAATGCGAGCTATTAGAAAAAACAAATGTATTGTTTAGTTGTATATTCGATAAAATACAGCCAGCAGAAGTAGTTGAATTTATGAAAAACAATAAGTTAATAGAAGCAAGGATTCAACTTCAGCTTCATAAATATATTTGGGGACCTACTGTTAAAGGTGTATAAAATAATACAATATAAAAGTTACAGACTGGAGGCTTATAAACAAGCCTCTATTTCTATTTCTATAACTTACGATTGTGGAAAACTATTCAGTTAGGTTGATAAAGATGAATATTTTGTTATTATTGGTCAAAATCATATGAGTATTTAGAAAATTATAAAGGTATAATGAGAGTAGAATATGATTTTATGGAGGTTCAAATGAAATTATCTGTTTTTTATGATCACATACTTGTTGCTAGTGAACAAACAGGATATGAATTGTTAGATATATTAAAGAAAGTAAATGAACTTGGTATTGAAGGCGTTGAATGTGATATTGAACATATAAGAAGCTGTAAAGAAGAATTAAAGAAAAAGCTTGGTGAAGCAAAGATTAAAGTTGCTTCTGTTTATGGGTTCTTTGATTTTGGGAATAACTTAGACTATGAAAAAGGCTACACTTTTATTGATGATGCAGCATACTTTCGAGCAGGAAGAGTCCTTGTTATTCCTGGATTTGTAGAGGAAAAAGAAGGTGAAGTATATCAAATGGCGTTAAGTAATATGGTAGATGTATTAAATAAAATTTGTGATTATGCAGAAACAAAAAATATAGTAGTAACACTAGAAGATTTCGATCATCATACAGCACCATTTTCTACGGATGAGGAGCTTATTTGGTTTATGGAACGTGTACCAAAACTAAGGTGTACATTTGATACGGGGAATTTTATGTATTCAGAAGTTAATGAGTTAAAAGCTTTTGAGTTACTTAAGGATAAGATAGTTCATGTCCACTGCAAAGACAGAGCGTTAGTACCTGTTAGTGGTGAAGAACCAACTAATACAATAGCAGGAAGAGGAATGTACACATCACCAGTTGGCTATGGTTCTATCCAAATGAAAGAAATAGTTAATAGATTAAAGGAAATCAACTATGAAGGTTTCTTAGCTATTGAACATTTTGGGTCACAAAATCAGATAGAGTATATTGAGAAATCAGCTAATTGGATATTATCTAATATATAAAATAGAGAAGGAGCATGGATATGTTAAAGGTTACAATTTGGAATGAATATATACATGAGCGAGAAGATGAACATATCAAGAAAATATATCCAAAGGGGATTCATGACTGTATTGCAGAGTTTTTAGGTAGGGAAAAAGATATAGAAATTCAGATAGCGACATTGGATATGTATGAGCATGGATTAACAGAAGAAGTTTTAATGAATACAGATGTTCTTATTTGGTGGGGACATAGGGCGCATGAAAAAGTAGAAGATGTAATTGTAGATAGAGTTAAAAAGAGAGTATTGCAAGGCATGGGTTTAATTGCTCTTCATTCAGCACATCATAGTAAAATTATGAAAGAACTATTAGGGACAACATTGAACTTAAGGTGGAGACATGGAGATAGAGAAAGAGTATGGTGTATTGATCATTCACATCCAATTGCAGAAGGATTACCAGATTATTTTGAACTTGAGAACGAAGAAATGTATGGTGAAGCCTTTGATATACCAAAACCTGATGATGTAATATTCCTAGGTTGGTTTGCAGGTGGAGAAGTATTTAGAAGTGGTTGTACTTTTACAAGAGGAAAAGGAAAAATATTTTATTTTCAACCAGGTCATGAAGAGTATCCTATTTACTACAAACCAGAAATACAGAAGATTATTACAAATGCCATAAGATGGGCAAAACCAATAAATATGAATAATGCACCATTAGAATGCATAGGTATGCCCCCGAAACCAGAGGAACTATTAGAGAAAAATTTTCAATAGGGGTTCTGATATTTAGAAATTACGATTATTATTACTTAGAATAAGTATTGATGAAAGCATTAGTTATATTATTTGTGGTGGATGTAAATTAAACTGGTAAAAAGAAAAAAATTTTAGAATTCAAAAATTTTAAAATAATGTTTATGTAGTAATAATTAGTTTTTCACATTAAATGTTTCTAGCATAATAAATATATCTCTAGACATAATAAATTCAGAAGGTGTTTCTCTATATTAAAATGCACCTTTTTATATAAAAATCACAATAGATAAAGGAGAAATGATATTATGAGAAACAAACCAGATGATAGGCGAGATAATGTAGATAAAATTCAATATAACATTGGTAAGACTATTCAAAATTGTGAGCTTGCTGATGAAATGATTGCTAAAACTGATGATCAAAAAACAAGGCAAGATTTAATAGATAAAAATAAGAGAAGAGAAGATGCTCTTAGTGGTATGAGAAAAGAAATTAGAGATGAAGCAATAGCTAAGGAAAATGGATATAAATAAATATATTAATCTTAAGAATATAGATATTTCATTTAGTAAAATAAAAGTTAAGTACGCGTAACTATAATATATAGGAAAAGTATCGCTGCAAAGTGATACTTTTTTGTTTTACTACAAATATAGATGATGTTAAGTAGGTTAAGGGGATAAAATATGATTGAAATAGAAAGAAAATCAGAAATCAGAGATAAAATGCGTAGTTATAAAATAATTTTAGATAACAAGTTTTTTGGAGAAATAAAATCTGGAGAAATAAAAAGATTTAATATAGCTACTGGAAAGCATAGGATTTATCTTAAAATTGATTGGTGTAGAAGTAATAAGTTAGATTTTTATATTTCTAATGATGAAGTTGTAGAGTTGAAATGTGGTAATTCCATGAAACAGTGGACGATTGTAAATTTTTTAGCTTATGCTACAATCGCAAAAAATAAATATTTGTGGATAGATATTAAGAAAATAAAATAAAATGTCGTTTATGATAAAAAAAGGTTGTTTATCCACGAATAGAATGATAAAATTATATTTATAGTAGTTGGAATAATTGTTAATATTAGTTATGAAATCGAGTTCGAATATTATATATTTAGATTATATTAAAAACATATTATTAAGTACATTTTAGAAATAAATTTCGAAAAACAATCCGTTAAAATCTTTATAATCAACTTAATGAAAAAGTAAGAGTCTAATTATATATCTGATATAAGAAGTAAGTAGGAAGTTTAAGAAGATATATAACTCATGAAGAAGATACCATTTACAAGACAAGCTATTAGCATAGTTTTCTACATGTTAATAGCAAAATAATTATTGGAAATGTAAAATACTTTAAAAAGGTAAATCAAATCATTAAGGGAGATATATTCTAAGATATGCCGATATATATTAGAACTAGACTCTAAAAAGTTATAGTGTCAAGAATTAAATATAAGATAATCGTTAAATTAAATTTAATGGTTTTAATTCTAATAGTAGATTAGCATATTGAAGATTATAGAGGGAGGAGAGTTATATTGAAAAAATTAATGACAGGAAACGAGGCAATAGCCAGAGGGGCATTTGAATATGGTGTAACGGTTGCAACTGCATATCCAGGTACGCCGAGCACAGAAATTCTGAGCAATATATCAAAATATGAAAACATTAATGGCGAATGGTCATCTAATGAAAAGGTAGCCCTGGAGATTGGAATCGGTGCGTCAATTGCAGGAGCTAGAACACTGGTTGCAATGAAACATGTGGGATTGAATGTCGCAGCAGATCCTCTTATGTCGATTTCTTATCCAGGAGTAAATGGAGGGCTTGTAATTGCAGTTGCAGATGATTCTGGGCAACACAGTTCACAAAATGAACAGGATACAAGGTATTTTGGAGTTTTTGCGAAGGTGCCAGTGGTAGAACCTTCAGATAGTCAAGAATGTAAAGAGTTTGTAGGAGCTGCACTTAGGATAAGTGAAGATTTTGATACACCAGTAATACTAAGGTTGAGTACAAGGGTTTCGCATTCACAAAGTATCGTTTACCTAGAAGACCAACAAATAAATTTGGTGAAAGAATATGACAAAAACCCAAATAAGTACATAGTTGCGCCTGCAGTTTCGAAGAAGAGAAGAGTTCTCGCTGAAGCAAGATTAAAAAAGCTAGAAGAGTTTGCAGAAATAACTGAGTTGAATAAAGTTGAGTATAATGATTTGAATATAGGAATAATTACTAGTGGAATAGCTTATCAATATGTAAAAGAAGTTTTTCCTAGTGCGTCAATTTTAAAGTTGGGTCTTTCTTATCCATTGCCTAGAAATAAAATAACTGAGTTTGTAAATAAGTGCGATAGTACTTTCGTAATTGAAGAATTAGAACCTATCTTTGAAGAAAAGATAAAATCATGGGGACTTGGAGTAGTAGGTAAGGAAGTTATTCCTACTGTAGGGGAGTTAAGTCCTGAAATTATAAGGAAGAGTATTTTAAAAGAGGTAATGGATGAGGTCGTAGTTGAGTTTTCTGAGTTTATTCCTAATAGACCACCTGTTTTATGTCCAGGCTGTCACCATAGGGGAGTATTCTATGTTTTAAAGAAACTAGGACTACATGTTTCTGGGGATATAGGATGCTATACTTTGGCAGCATTTCCACCATTAGATGCGATGGAGACAGCTATTTGTATGGGAGCGAGCATAGGAATGGCTTTTGGGTTTGAAAAAGCTCAGGGAAAAGATTTTTCAAAAAATACTGTAGCGGTTATTGGAGATTCAACTTTTATACATTCAGGAATTACTGCATTAATAGATGTCGTCTATAATAAAGGAAATACAACAGTAATTATATTAGATAACTCCACAACTGCTATGACTGGACACCAAGAAAATCCTGCAACTGGCTATACCTTAAGAGGTGAACCAACCTTATCGATCGATTTTGAAGCTCTAGGAAAGGCTATTGGTATTAAGCGCGTCCGGACGATAGATGCTTATGATATTGAAAATTTAGAGAAAGTCGTTGCTGATGAAACTATGGCTGAAGAACCATCATTAATAATAACAAAAAGGCCCTGTGTTTTATTGGAAAGGGCGAATATAGTGAAAGAAGCATTAAAGGTAAATTCAAAATTATGCAAAGGCTGCAGAGAATGTCTTAAGATCGGATGTCCTTCTATAGGGATTAAGAATAATAAGGCAGAGATTAATAATATTCTATGTGTAGGATGTGAACTTTGCAAGAAGGTCTGTAGGTTTGGAGCAATCGAAACAAGTCAGGGGGAAGTAGAATGAATATTTTAATATCAGCAGTAGGAGGACAGGGAGCCTTACTCGCTAGCAGAATACTTGGTAAACTTGCTCAAAATGTTGGATTGGATGTGAAGATTTCTGAAGTTCATGGTATGTCTCAACGAGGAGGTAGTGTTGTTACGCACGTTAAGTTTGGAGATAAGATATTTTCACCAGTTATAGAGAGTGGAACTGCGGATGTAATTCTTTCTTTTGAATTACTTGAGTGTGCCAATTACATACATTATTTAAAGAAGGAAGGAACATTAATAGTAAATACTCAAAAGATTGAGCCTATGCCAGTAATAACTGGGGCGACACTTTATCCTAGCAATCTAATTTCTGAGATTTCTAAGTTGCCAGTAAACCTTTATACAGTTGATGCAGTAGGACTTGCAAGTAGAGCTGGAAATGTTAAGGCTGTCAATTTAGTTTTAGTAGGTATTTTAGCATCCATTACAGATATAGAAAAATCAGAATGGAAGAAAGTTATAGAAGAGACTAGTCCTTTAAAATTTTTAGAGATAAATTTAAAGGCTTTTGATTTTGGATATAATTATAAGGATTCGTATCAGTCAGAAAATAGTTATATATATGGGTAAGTTTGAAGTAAAGGAGCAATTTAGATATAAACTTTTTTTAGTGCAACTAAGTTGCATATAGAGAAAATAATTTGTTTAAAAGTAGAAACACGAGAATTAATGATAAGTTCATTTATTCTGGTGTTTTTGCTTTTTATATATTGTACAATAATGGTCATATGTAAAATAAAACGTAAAAAAAGACGATTTAGTGAGTATGTATATGGAAAATTAAGAAAAACAAGGTGTTTGTTGGAAAAATAAAACTATATTAGAGATTATGAGAAAATGAGCATAGAATATGATTTTGAAACAATAAAAAGGTGAAGATATAATTGTACTGACTGATTAGTTTAAAAAATAGGAGGTACAATTATATGAATAATTTTTTTCAGGATTTAAAGGAAAACGTAATTAATCAGTATAAACAATGCCAAGCTTATAAATTATTATGTGACAGTCAAGGGTTTAATCCAAGCATAAATTTAAATACAGAAAAGGATATAGAAAATATACCATTTATTGCAACTACTCTGTTTAAAAAGTCTGCTGATATATTCAAGCATCTATTAAGGGTGCCAGTAGAGACAATTGAAAAATGGACAGTATCTAGTAGTACAAGCGGAGATCCAAGTATGGTTGGTAGACGAAGGCAAGAACTTATGCAGATAGGTGAAATTAATGAACGGGATAAGGAAATTACTCGTCCATATATTGTACAAGAGTGTGTCTTTTATCCAGAACCAGAAGTTATGAGAAAGCATAAAAGTGAAATGATTTTAGGAAGACCAACAGAATCATATATGGGTAATTTATTGGATCTTTTCGAATTTAAAGAAGGTACAATATTTCTTGTTAAAGAAGAGGATGAAGACCTAACGATTGATATTGATAAGTTTAAGAACTTTATAATTAAACATGATCAATTAGAAGAACATCTTGCTATAAGAGGCTCAACTTTGCTAATTTTTAATGCGATAAAAGAGTTGGAAGAAACTATGAGACCTGTAAAGTTGGGGAAGAATGTATTAGTTCACACTGGTGGCGGGGGCTGGGAAGGAAAGAAAGGAAACATAAGTACAGGAATAGCAATAACAAGACAAGAATTTGTTGAAACTGTGGCTAGTTTTCTTGGAATTCCAGAAGAAAACTTTATCGATGGATACTCTTTTACTGAAAATACTTGCGGTATCTTAGGTCATTATTCTAAGGAATATAAAGACTATCTTTTTCATGTGCCAAAATGGGGAAAGGTCATTATTAGAGATATAAAAACTTTAAAACCATTATATAATCCAGGTGATAGAGGGTTTGTTCAAATATTAAATGCCTATGGAACTGATAGCTTTGCAGGAGCATCAATATTGGTTGATGATATTGCTGAAATAGTATCTATGGATCAGTGCCCTGATTGTAATAAGTATGCTATGACAATAAAAGTTATTGGCAGAGTTAAAGGGGCAGAAGCTAAAGGATGCGGAGCTACTCTTAACGTAAGGAGTGAAATATAATGAAGAGCGAAACTGTTTGTGAAAGTAATGTTTTAATAAAGAATATAAATGGCCTGGAATTAGAATTAACTTACTCAAGTAGAGATCAGGTAATTGAGGAAATAAAAAGACTTAGAAAAAGTAAAAGTAAGAGTCATGCAATATCAGTGCAGGATACAATTGATCTTTTGGATAGGTGTGGAAGATTGTGGCTTGATAGAGGATACTCCAAAGTACATATAGAAAGATTAGCTAACATATTGAATCAAAGTGAAGAACTTGTAACATATGAACTTGAAAATAGTATGAGAATGCTTTTAAGAGAAAATCTTGAGATAATCATTAAAGAAGAACTTGGTAACATTGATATACTAGATAATTGGGTTCCAACAAGTTATGGAGCTGTGCATAGACAGCCAAGAGGTGTGATGTTTCATAATATTTCTGGAAATGCATTTGTAGTTGTTCCGACAAGTATAGGTATGGGGTTATTATCAAAGAACTGTAATTTAGTAAAGGTTTCTGCTGATGAACCATATTTTGCGTATGCTTTCTATGAAAGTTTGGTACAGCTTGATCCAAGTATAAAAGATAGACTATCTGTTTTATACTTTAGTAGTGAATGTTCTGATATATATGAGACTGTCGTGAGAGAAATGGATTGTGTTATACATTGGGGTGGAGAATATTCAGGAAGGATAATGGCAGAGTTATGTGCAAAATATAATTCTCATTTAATAATGCATGGTGCTAAAATTAGTTTTGAAGTTATAGATAAAGTAGAAGATATTAAGACTATTGCAAAAGGTATTGCTAGTGATGTGATATGTTGGGAGCAAAAAGCCTGTTTGTCTCCTAGGATGGTATTTGCCAATAAAAAAATAGACATTAATATTCTTGCAGAAACTGTAGCAGAAAGCTTGAAAGAGCTTACAGAGGTTTTCCCAAAGGCATATCTGAGTCCTTGGAGTTCTATGAAATCAATACAAGACCGACAGTATTGTTTATTAAAATATAGTGTTGATGAGGAGAAACCGGCAAAGGTGTTTGCATCGTGTAATGCCGACTATACTGTGATTTTAAGCAACAGAATGCCTGAAAAAAAGGATATTGATAGATGCTTTAATAGACTTATATTTGTTTGCCCATATGAAAATAAAGATGAAGTACATGATTATGTTGAAGAAAATTTAAAGCAATTCCTTCAAACTATGGGGTATAGTGGTGACGACCACGAATTTATTGAAAAAATGACGTTACTTGGTGTAAGCATAGTCACTAAGCCAGGGGAAATGCCAGCACATTATCCAGGAACTTCTCATGATGGAATGCACAATTTGCAGGAAATGACTTACGTAGTTAGTAGACAACTATAATCAAAGGAATTTTGGAGTGGCTAAAATGAAAAAGAAATGTAAGATGAAAGGAAAATATTTAGCATTAGCTCTTAGTCTATCATGTATTATTACTCCTCAATTAAGTTATGCAAGTGAAGTAGACAATACTACAATGGCATCAAATAACGGAAGTTTTATAAATCTAGATTGGACTAAATTAAGTTGGGACAATCTAGATTGGAATGAATTGAACTATGGAATATATTGGTATGGGATAGGGAATAAGCCATATAAGTTTATTCCTAATGAGACTAATCCAGCTTTTGATCCTTCAAAACCAACAATTATATATATACACGGTTGGCAGCCGAATTATTCTTTGATTAAACATAGAGAATCTTTCTATTTTTATGGAGAAAATGCAGCGGATTCATGGATAAAAGCTGGCTGGAATGTTGGCGTGTTTTATTGGAATCAATTTTCAGATGAATTAAGTGTTGAAGATGCTGAAAGTAAAATATGGTCACCGACAGCACGTAATAGCATGAGATGGAGGAAATCTGATGGTAGTTATGATGTTTCAAGTTCTATAAAGAAGAGTTCTGCTGATTTATTATATGAAGAGTATGTAAAAGCTTTAAGTGGATATAAGGGAAGTTCTATTAGAATTGTTGGACATTCATTAGGAAGTCAAATGGCAATAAGACTTACAAAATTAATCAGTGATAATGTAGATAGTGGAGCAATTCCACCAGAGTTATTACCATCTAGGGTAGCGTTATTAGATCCGTATTTCTCTAACTTAGGAAAAGAATATTTAAATTATAGATGGACGGGTGAAGTGGCAAGGGAGTGTGTATCATCATTTATAAATAATAAAAATATACCTTTTGAGCTATATAAATCATCTGCGCTAACTAGTGGATTAGCTGGAGATGATAATGATGAATTGAAGAAAATGTGTGCTTATACAGAGTTAAAGCCATTATTTCATGCACCAATTCAACAGGTAGAGAAGCATTATGATGGAAAATATACATATTTTTGTTCCTATAGAGTTTCTTCACCTGCAGAATATGTTGGAACAACTCCTACAGGAAATGTAGCAGCATCTGCAAGAACAGATACTCAAAGAATTGCAGAAATGATGGGCAAAAAATACTATTGGACTCAAGCAGCGGATATATTTACGGAAGATGTAAGTGATGATACCTTTTCTAGAAGTACAAGAAATATCTCAGTTAGTCCAGTAACTGGTTTAAATTTAAATACATATAATGCTAATGTTAAAGTTGGAGAATATATAAGTTTGATACCAACTATAGCACCTGACAATGCAACAAATAAAATAGTACTTTGGCAGTCTTACGATGACAAGGTAGCAAAGGTATGCGTTAATGGACAAGTTAAGGGTGAGAATCCTGGAATGGTGAAAATAATTTGCAACACTGCCGACGGAAAGTTACAGAAGGTTTGTAATGTAAATGTAATTGAATAGGTAAAATATACATTTTATCATTAGAAAATAGTATAGGTAATAGCTATTACCTATACTATTTTTGTATCAGTGAAGACATATGAAAACATTTCCTGTGAAGAATTTTTTAATAGTAACGACGACTATATCAAGAGGTATAGCTATTATTAGGGGAGGTTCATGATGATAAAGAATTATAAGGCACTTAAAAACGTAAAGATAACAAAAAATATTATTAGACTTTGGGTAATTTCAATAGCAACAACTATTGCAATTGCAGCAGTAGGTTATATTAACATTAATAAAGTTTATAATATAACTAGTGAAATAAATGATAATGTTATTCCTGAACTTAAGTCATGGGGAGATGTAAATGGGTACATGGGAGTGCTAAGGAATACTCTAACTAAAATAATAGATAGACCGTATGATGAAAATATGAATAAGTTAGCTTATGAATACAATGATAAAATAACAGAAATTATGGATCAACAATTGAAACATGAGTTTAATGATGAAAAAGAAAAGCAATTAATAAATGATGCTAAATCTGCTTATGATAATTATTTTTCTTTTGTACCTGAGTTGATAGAGCAAAGAAAAAAAGGGCAAGCGATAACTAAAAAAATGGCTGATGAAATGACAAACTATGGTAATGCATTAACTATAAATATTACTGATATTGTAGATTTTCAGAAAAGTATAGCAAATTCTCAAAAAGAAGAATCGCAAAAAATTTATAATAGAAGCGTTGTTATTTATGGAGTCGTATTTATTATATCAATTAGTTTGTTGACAGTAATATCATTAATACTAACCTTTGCTATTAAGAATTCTATAAGGGAATTTACTAGTAAGTTAAAAGTTTTATCAGAAGGTGATTTTACAGTAGAAATAGATACAAGTCTTACCAATGAATTTGGTAGTATGAATAAGGCTTTAAATAAAACTATTACAGAGATTGCCCAGATATTAAGGAATATAGAGGCTGATTCAAGTTTTATATCTAATCAATCAACATCACTTTCAACATTATCAGAGAATATGCATTCTTCTACAAAGGAGATTTCAGGAGCTATTGATGCTGTGGCACAAGGTTCTTCTGAACAATCAACAGAACTTATAAAAATGAATAACGTATTAAATGTTTTTGGGACTTCATTAGAGGGGATTGCAGCAACTGTTTTTGGTGTAGATAAAAGTACTAATGTAATAAATGGGAAAGCACAAAAAAGTAATAAAGAGTTAGGACAACTTATAGCGTCTATAAAGGGCATGTCAGATTCTTTTAACCAGGTGAGTTCTAAGGTATCTGAATTAACAGGTAAAGTTAGTGAAATAACTGAAATAACAAAACTTATAAATGATATTGCAGATCAAACTAATCTTCTAGCATTAAATGCTGCTATAGAAGCTGCTAGGGCTGGCGATTCAGGAAAAGGATTTGCAGTAGTTGCTGATGAAATTAGGAAACTAGCAGAGCAATCAAAAAATTCTTCTAATGATATTAACAAGCTACTAAATGATATACAAACAGAGACTGAGATTGTCACGCAAACTACAAATGAGGCAAATAAGGAACTTTTACATGAGGTAGCAGTGATAGATACATCGATAAAATCTTTTAAAGAGATTATTGAATCTATAGGAGATATATTGCCTAAGATAAGTGAGATAAATAAATCTGTTGCAATTATAAATGAAAGTAAGAATAGTATTATTTCTGTTGCGGAGAACACTTCAGCCGTTTCAGAAGAGAATTCAGCTTCAGCAGAAGAAATTTCTGCTACTACAGAGGAATTGATTAATTTGGCTAATGAGGTGGAAAACTCTTCTCGTTCGTTAGAGGATAGAACAACGTCTATGAGCAATCAAATTAAAAAGTTTATATTGAATAATAACTAGTGTTGAAAAGCAAAATTAATAAGATGAGGTTTTTTATGCTTATCTTGTTAGTCTTGCTTTTTGGCTTGTGTGAATTTTAAATCGAAATACAACCATCCCGTATTCTTTTGTCATATATTAAAGAAGAGATGGTTATATTACAAATTAGTTATGTTAATAATGCTATGAATTGATATAATGTTGGTAAATATATGAGAAGAGGTGATAATTTGAATATTCTATTAGTTGAAGATGATAAGACTATTGCGGCAGGGTTAGAGTACTCCTTAGGACAAGAAGGATATACAGTTATAATGTGTCATAGTGTAGCAGCAGGAAAAGAAGCAATAGAAGAAATCCAGTTGGATTTATGTTTGTTTGATTTATCATTACCCGATGGAAGTGGCTATGAATTATGTAAAATGGCAAGAGCAAAATCTGATATGCCAATTATATTTTTAACTGCCTGTGATGATGAAGTAAATGTGGTTATGGGTCTAGATATGGGAGCTGATGATTATATAACAAAGCCTTTTCGTATTAAGGAGCTTATTTCACGGATAAAATCTGTGTTACGTAGGTGTAACAAAGAAAATAACTTAAAAAATATTTTTGAAATAGGAGATATATGCATAAATACTCTTGATGCAAAGGTTTATAAAAAGAACATAGAGATAAGCCTAACTGCATTAGAGTATAGATTGTTGTTAGTTTTTGCCAATAACATTGGACAGGTACTTTCACGAAGCCAGTTATTAGAAGGAATATGGGATGTGGCAGGAGACTTTGTTAACGATAATACTTTGACAGTTTACATAAAGAGAATAAGAGAAAAATTAGAAGATGATCCACAGAACCCAAGAATTATAAAAACCGTTCGTGGTATGGGATATAGAATAGGTGATTAATTATGCTTAGAAATAAAGAAGTTAGATTACTACTTATAGTTATGTTTTTAGTATCGATTATATGTTCTTCTATAGGTTTCAGAATTAATATTTTTGCAGGAGTAATAACCTTTATAACATGTGTAACACTTTTAGTATCTTATAGCTTGTTTACTTTATACAGGTATAAGGAAATAGAAAAACTGTCTGAGTCTCTACGCTCCATATGTAGTGGAGAGTATTCTTTGGATATAAGAGATAATAAGGAAGGAGAGCTAAGTATTCTTAAGAATGAAATATATAAAGTTACGCTTATGCTTTCAAAACATGGTGAAGCCCTTAAGAAAGAAAAAGAAAATCTCAGTGATGCAATTTCTGATATATCACACCAACTTAAAACTCCTCTTACATCTATGATGGTGATGACAGACCTTTTGAGTGATAGTAATTTAAAATCAGAAAAAAGAGTAGTATTTACTAAAAATATTCAAAATCAGCTAGAGAGAATGGAATGGCTTTTGACTTCTTTATTAAAGCTTTCAAAGATTGATGCAGGAACAGTCAAGTTCAAGAAGGACAAAATATCTGTTGCCGAAGTTATTGAAAGAGTGACAAAAGCTATAAGTATTCCAATGGACATAAAAGAGCAGAGCATTATAATCGAAGGTGATACAGAGGCAACCTTTATTGGAGATTTAAATTGGATAACTGAAGCGATGATAAACATTATGAAAAATTGTGTGGAGCATACGGGAACAAAAGGTACAATTTGGATTATAGTGGAGGAGACCCCTCTATATACACAAATAAAAGTTACTGACAATGGCAGTGGTATAGATAAGGAGGACTTGCCTTATATTTTTAAGCGTTTTTACAAAGGGAAGAATGCTAGTGAAGATAGCGTAGGAATAGGATTAGCAATGGCTAAAACTATTATAGCTAGCCAAGGGGGAGATTTAAGTGTCACAAGCAAGAAGAATGAAGGAACACAGTTTAGTATAAAAATTTATAAGCAGATAATCTAAAGTGACTAAATTGTAATAAAAAAGTCACCGTAAAGTCATTGGAGATAAGTATAATAGAGGAAGATTAAAGACACGGATATAAAAGTTTATTCTGGAGTCCACATGATTCTAAGGTTAATATTTAATTTTACCGAGGAACACTATTTATATTTGGAGGTTAGGATATGGAAATATTAAAAATAGAAAATTTATCAAAATCCTATGGCAACGGTGATACTGCAGTAAAGGCACTTGATAATGTATCTTTTACTGTGGAAAAAGGAGAATTTGTTGCAATTATTGGACCATCAGGTTCAGGTAAGTCAACATTGTTACATATGTTGGGTGGTGTTGATAAGCCAACTAGTGGTCGTGTTCTAATAGATAATACAGACATCTATAAGTTAAATGAAACGCAATTAGCAATCTTTAGACGTAGGCAAATAGGTCTTATTTATCAGTTTTATAATCTTATCCCCGTATTGAATGTTGAAGAAAATATTAATCTCCCATTATTATTGGATGGACATAAGGTTGATAAAAAGCAATTTGATAAGGTTGTAGAGATATTAAATTTAAAGAATAGGTTAACACATCTTCCAAATCAACTTTCTGGAGGACAGCAGCAGAGGGTTTCCATAGGTAGAGCTCTTATAAGCAACCCTGCTATTATGTTAGCCGATGAACCAACAGGAAATTTAGATAGCAAAAATGGTACAGAAATAATAGAATTACTAAAGATGTTTAACAAAACCTATAATCAAACACTGATTGTCATTACCCATGATGAACGTATAGCTTTGCAAGCAGACAGAATTATTGCTATAGAAGATGGTAAAATCACAAAGGATGAGGTGATTCGTCCATGAATATAGTTAATAAACTAACATTAAGGCATTTAAAGCTTAATAAAAAACGAACTCTTGTAACGATAATTGGAATAATAATATCTGTGGCTATGATTACAGCAGTATCAACTCTTAGCAGTTCTTTTATGGATCTAATGGCAAGACAAGAAATAGCTACTGATGGGGAATGGCATGTTACATATTTGAATGCCAACAAAGAACAAATAAAAGCTATTAGAAATGACGAGAATACTAAAGAGTTAATTTTAAATAAAAAAGTAGGATATGGAGTTTTAGAAGGCAGCCAAAATAAAAATAAACCTTATCTGTATATAGAAGAATACAATAAGATTGGATTTAAAAACTTTCCTATTAAACTTAAGGAAGGAAGACTACCTGAAAACTCTAATGAACTGGTGATATCTGATGCTATTATCACTAATGGAAAGGTTGATTATAAGATAGGAGATAGTATTACTGTAGATGTTGGGCAACGAAAATCTATTAGTGGTAAGACATCAGGAGAGTTCTTGATGCAAAATTACTCACTGTTAAAGGAAGCGGGAAAAGTTGATGAAGAGTTAACAAAAGAATCTTCAAAGAATTATACTATTGTTGGAATAATTGAAAGACCAAATTTTGAACCAACTTGGTCGCCAGGGTTTTCAGCATTTTCTTATGTTAATGAAGAGGCGATTAATACTAAAGGAACTATAAACGCAGCAATAACTCTGAAAAAAATTAATAATAAGTTATTTGATAAAGCTAAAAAGTTGGCAGATGAAAATGGAATTGCAAGTGATAATATCGGGTACAACAGCGAACTTTTAAGATACTATGGAGTTATAAAAGATGATGGACTTAAAGGGGGAGTGTTAAAGTTATCAGCAATTATTATGGGGATTATAGCTATCGGTTCTATTTCTTTGATATATAATGCTTTTGCTATTTCTGTTTCTGAGAGATCAAGGCATTTAGGGATGCTATCTAGTGTCGGTGCAACAAAAAAGCAAAAAAGGAACTCTGTTTTCTTTGAAGGTTTTGTTCTTGGAGCAATAAGTATTCCTATTGGCATTTTTTCGGGGCTCATAGGCATGGGAATAACATTTTTATGTGTAAACCCAATAATGAAGAATTCATCGAATATTTCAGAGGAGTTCAGGCTTGTAGCCTCACTTCCTTCAATTTCAGCAGCTATAGTAATTTCTGCTATTACGATATTTATTTCAACGTATATTCCTGCTAGAAGAGCATCAAACATATCAGCTATCGAAGCTATTCGCCAAACTACAGATGTTAAGTTAACAAGAAAAAATGTTAAAACATCAAAACTTACAGGTAAGTTATTTGGGATAGAGGGAGATATAGCCCTTAAGAACTTAAAAAGAAATAAAAAGAGATATAAGGCAACGGTTTTTTCTTTAGTTATTAGTATTGTGTTATTTTTGTCTGTAGATTTTTTCAATGGATACTTAAAGAAATCTATTGTCATGACTCAAGACGGAGTTAATTATGATATTTCCATAAAGATGTATAATATAGATGAAGAAATGAAGAAAAACATAATTAGAAACACAACATCACTAGAGAATATAACAAGCGCTTCGTATATGGAAACTATTAATGTAGATGCATTAATTGGTGAAGCTTCAACAGCTGACTTTATAAAAGAGCAAGGTGAGTCTTATGCTAGAAAAGATGGGAAGTATATTTACCAGGTAGAGATAAGTGCACCAGATGATAAAACGTTGGAAGAATACTCAAAAGAAGTAGGTGCAGACTATAATAAATTAAAGAATACTGAAAAACTCACAGGAATAGTCATTGATACTCTTAAATACAAAGATGAGAATCAAAAAAAATACATTGAAACAAAGATACTTAAGACAAATATAGGAGAAAAACTTAACCTAATCACTAATATGAGTGAAAACAAAGAAGAGGCATTAGGTGATGTAGAGGTAGCTGCTCTTACAAATAAATTCCCTATGGGAGTTACGTTTCAAGGACCAACTGCGACATTTAATTTAATCGTATCTAAGGATGTGCTTAATAAGATAATTGAAAGGAACTCAATGTTAAAAGAATATATACATACCGGTTTATTCTTAAACACTGACGATGCATTAAAGGTTCAAGAAAAAATTGAGTCTATAGTGGATTCAGAAAATAATAATGGTATTTATGTGTACAATGTATTTATGCAAAAAGAGAAAGAAGAGCAGATGATTTTACTACTATCTGTTTTTGAATATGGTTTTATAGTACTAATAACTCTTATATCTGTAGCAAATATATTTAACACAATATCTACAAGTATTACCCTTAGAAAAAGAGAATTTGCCATGCTTAAATCTGTAGGTATGACACCTAAAGGATTTAATAAGATGATAAATTATGAAAGCATCTTTTATGGAATTAAAGCCTTAATATATGGACTTCCTATAAGTTTTATAGCTATGTATTTGATTTATAAATCTCTTACAGAAAGCTTTGAATTTGATTTTACTATCCATTGGATAAGTGTTTTAGTTGCTGTCTTTTCTGTATTTTTCGTTGTTGGAGCGACTATGGTATATTCTAGCTCAAAGATTAGAAAAGAAAATATAATAGATGCCTTAAAGCAAGAAATAATATAATACTAATTTTATTATGGTAGCTACAGGTATTTGAAAATTTTTTTAATATGAAAGATACGAATTAACGACTTTTTTAAATTTTCAAAAAATTCTTGACCACTGTTAAATTTTTCTGTATAATTATATTGTACTTTAAATCAAATGAAATGCATTGATGAGGAGGAGTACATACTTACTGAAAGCATAGAGAGAAGATGGTTGGTGTAAATCTTCATGAAGGAAGTATGGAAGTAGCCTTTGAGCAGTGAACCGAACAAAGTGTAGCATAAGCTATTTTATCTTTAAGTAGACTTCACCGGAAGTTTCCACCGTTAAAAGGAAATCGGTATCGGATGTATATCCCGTACTGAATAGAGAGCAAATACTTTTGTATTTGAATTTAGGTGGTAACACGGATTATGCATGATTCGCCCTAAGCTGATATCTTTCAGCTTAGGGCTTTTATATTTTATTACAAGTTTATAATAATTAAATTATCATTATTTACTTTTTTAGCAGTATACTTAGAACAAAATTCCTTTAGTACTTTTAGTTTAAGGCTAGCCAAAGATATAAAATAAATTAGAGGTATCAATTTAATAAGTACACAATGTTTTTCAAATATAAAAATGTTTGATTAAAAAAAATATTAGGAGGTAACCCAAATGAAAATTGCAGGAACAGATTTTTTTGTAAAAGCCCTAAAAGAGGAAGGGGTAGACGTGTTGTTTGGCTATCCTGGTGGGTATGCCATTGACATTTTTGATGCTTTATATAGGCAAGACGATATAGAACTTATTTTACCAAGACATGAGCAAGCACTTATCCACGCTGCTGATGGTTATGCTAGATCAACTGGAAAGGTTGGTGTTTGTTTAGTTACAAGTGGACCAGGAGCAACAAACCTGGTAACAGGAATTGCTACAGCTAATTATGACAGTGTACCTCTTGTATGTTTTACAGGTCAAGTACCAACTAACCTTATTGGGAATGATGCTTTTCAAGAAGTTGACATTGTAGGAATTACAAGAAGTATATGCAAATATGGAGTAACTGTTAGAGATAGAAAAGATTTAGGAAGAATCATTAAAGAAGCTTTTTATATTGCAAGTACTGGAAAGCCAGGTCCTGTAGTAGTAGACTTGCCTAAGGATGTTATGTTAGCTCTTGGTGATGATGATTACCCTACAGAAGTAAACATGAGAAGTTATAAGCCAAATACAAAAGTACACAGTGGACAATTAAAGAGAGCTTTAGCATTGCTTGAAAAAGCTGAGAAACCTCTTTTCTTAATTGGTGGAGGAGTGAATATTGCAAGAGCACAAAAAGAATTTACTAAGTTAGCAACGATTACAAATACACCAGTAATAACAACTATTATGGGTAGAGGTGCGATACCAACAACACATCCTTTATATATTGGCAATGTAGGTATGCATGGAAGTTACGCCGCTAATAAGGCAATCAGTGAATGTGATGTACTTTTTTCTATAGGAACTAGATTTAATGATAGAATAACAGGAAAGATTAGTGAATTTGCAAAGAATGCTACAATTATTCATTTAGATATTGACTCTGCATCTATTTCCAGAAACATTATAGTTGATGTGCCGATAGTTGCAGATGCAAAACCGGCAATTAAAAAAATGCTTGAAGAAGCTAAACGTTGTGAATGCTCTAAATGGATTGAGCAAATAGAAATGTGGAAAGAAGAATATCCACTAGGAATGAAAAAAGACAAGGGTATTACTCCTGAATTAATAATACAGCAGATTAATGATATCTTTAAAGATTCAATTGTAGTTACTGATGTTGGACAGCATCAAATGTGGACTACTCAATATTTGGAGATAGACGAAAATAGACAGCTTATAACTTCTGGAGGACTTGGAACTATGGGGTATGGGTTCCCTGCGGCTATAGGAGCAAAGCTTGCTAACCCTGATAAAAAAGTTATATGTATATCAGGAGACGGCGGTTTCCAAATGAATATTCAAGAGATGGCCACAGCAGTTGCACAAGAGTTACCATTGATTTTATGTATCTTTAACAATAGCTATTTAGGTATGGTTCGTCAATGGCAACAATTAATGTTTGATAAAAGATATTCAAGCACTTGTTTAAAATATAGGAAGAGTTGTTCTAAGGATTGTCATAATCCAGATAAGGTATGCCCAGTGTATTCTCCAAACTTCATTAAGTTAGCAGAAAGCTATGGAGCACATGGAATCCGTGTAACAAGTGAAGCGGAGATAAAGAATGCCTTTGAGAAAGCTGCAGAGAACAAAAATGCTCCGACTATTATTGAAATTATCATAGATAGTGAAGAATTAGTTTTACCTATGGTAAAAGGCGGAAATCCTTTAGATAATATGATTTTAGAATGTTAAGAGGAGGAAAATTCGATGAAAAAAAGATGGATTTCATTATATGTTGAAAATGATGTAGGGGTACTGGCAAAGATATCTGGATTGTTTTCTGGAAAGTCTTATAATTTAGAAAGCTTAACTGTAGGAGCAACAGAAGACCCTACTATATCAAGAATGACAATTAGTTTAAATAGTGACGATAATACCTTTGAACAGATCAAAAAGCAATTGAATAGATGCGTTGAAGTAATAAGAGTAGTAGATTTTACTTGTACTTCAATTCATATGAAAGAAATATTATTTGTAAAAGTTAAAAATTGTACAAAAGATGATAAGAGGGAATTATTCCATATTGCAAATGTCTTTAAAGGGTCTATTATTGATTATGGTAAGGATAGTGCTTTATTAGAATTTGTGCAAACTGAAGGAAAAAACAATAGTATGATAAAATTGCTAAAAGAAAGCTTTACAACAATAGAAGTTGTTAGAGGTGGTAGTGTAGCAATCGAATCTATAAGTATGACTGAAAGATAAAAGTTAGATAATATATAATTAATCAGGAAATAAATTATATTAGGGAAGAAGTTGACCGCTGTAAAGTTACTACAGCGGTCAGCTTATTTTTGGTTGATTTAAGTTTTTAAAATAAATGCTAAAGAAGTGATTATTTTATGATTTTAATTATTGTGATAAAAAGGATTATATTGAACTATTTATTATAATAGTAAAATAATGAGAAGGAAAAGTGTATATTTATGTAGAATATTATTGATAACTTAGTACGCTTTTTAAAGTTATATACTTCAATAAATCCTCATCATAAGTTGTTTTAGTTTTACAATAATAAGATAGACAGTTAATATATCTACAGTAATAGTGTATATAGGATAAAAATCTTTTTAACTAAGAGGTTACTAAACTTACACCAGTGAAAATGTATAGTTATTATAAATAGAAAAAGGATGGTTTTAACATGAATAAGAAGATATTACATATGAATGAGCCCATTATTAATACTTACAATAGTTATGGTAGTATATTATCGATGATTGCTGATGATGAGAATGCGTGGTTATGGTTATATAATAATTTTATCCAAATTCGATATGTATATAGTTGGAATAGTTATTTTTTTGACAATCATCATTTGTTTTTTGATAATTGCCCTTACTTTTATCATTACAACATACCTAAAAGTATTCTTTTATCTAAATGGAATGGTTCTATGAAAGATTTTATAGTAGATTCAATAAATGGTGGTTTATATATATATTTATATGTTGATCGTTATTATATTTCTGAGTCAAGTTCATACAATAGAGCAAGTGAAGTACACGAAGTTTTTATATATGGTTACGATATTGAAGATAATTCAGTATACATTGCTGATAATCTTCTAGATGGTAAATATATAAGGACTAAAGTTCCATTTGAAGAAATTGAAAATGGATATTTTAATATAAAGTATAAAGTAGACTTTTTTTTAAATTTGCACTTATTCAAAAAATCTGAAGGAGCTATAGTAAACTTTGATTTTGAGCAAGTTGTAAGTAGTATAAATAATTATTTATATTCAAAAAAAACCATTGATGTATCATTTAGTGAAAAATGTATTTTTGGACTAGATGCAGTGGAAAGGATTGTTGATATATTAGATAATGTATCAGTTCAAGAAGACATGTATTTAGACATCAGAGCATTACATTTATTTTATGAACATAAATTATTGATGAAGCTTCGCTTAGAGTATATGGTTAACAAAGGCTTTTTAGTAAATGGAGAAAAATTTATAGAAGCGTATAGCTCACTAAATAAGAATTATGGTACAATTAGAAATCTTGCATTAAAATATAACATTACTAAAATGAATAATATTTTGCTTAGAATTAGTGAATTACTAAAAGATCAGATAGCTACTGAAAAAATGGTGCTAAATGAATTGCTAGATAGATTTTCTTAAAGATATAATCAAATAAATCTATAAATACATACAAAAAAGCCTATAAGAGTAGAGCGAAAGATCTCAACTTTATAGGCTTTTTTCACTAATGATTTAGAAATTAACAATGTAACAGCTTTAGGAGGTTTTTGGAATTATAGGTTATACTTAAATTATCTACCTTGCTAAGGAATAGTATTCCTTCAGTTTACTTTTCAATAGTCTTTTAAAGTTAGTTCCGGGGAATATGAACTATGAGTTTTTTCTGTTTTTTGAAAGTAGTAGGGAAGAGATTAAACCTAGTATTGCGATAACAGCAGCACCTATAAACAGCTTTGAATAACCAGAGTTTAGAGTACTTTGAAAAACATTTTCTATAACTAATCTTGAATCTTCAATTTGTTTTAAGTAACTGTTTATTATAGTGCTCATTAATGAATCCGCGTTAGGACCCTTATAATTTGGGACTGAGGTCATTTGTTGAATAGCTGGAGCAACCTTATCATTTAATATATCCTCACTAAATTTTTTAACAGAATCTACTATTGTAGTAACATCAGCATTTTGAAGAAGCTGTAATTGTTCTTGTGATATTCCAGAAGTATTTGAAGTCATGTTTGCTGCAGGAGCTTGCATGCCTTGAATTTGTGGCATTTCCATTTTTGGTATAACTTCCATCAACTTAGTGGACATATTTTTACCCGCTTGGGATATAAAACCTATAAGGATATTAGGTGATATTGCTACACCTATTGATCTTATTAATGAAAGGGTAGATTGTGCTGTAGCAGTTTCTTCTGGGTTTACGTTAATTTGAACAATATAGTTTAATGGGGCCCCCATTGTACAACCCATTCCAAGTCCAACAAATAATAAACCTATCAATAGGCTAAAGAAACTTGGATGATTTGCTGCATATAAAGCTAACGTTAATGTTCCTATAGCAGAAAGAGTAAAGCCTGATATCAAAACTATTTTAGCAGAGAACCTATCAACTAATTTACCACTTATAGGAGCAGAAATTCCAGAGAATATTGCCATTATAGTTACTATATATCCACCAGAACCTGATTTTATTTTTAAAATATTCTCTCCAAATTGAGGGACGAAAACTACACCCATCATTCCAGCACCAACGATAAAGGCAATAATTAGTGCTAAAGATATCTCTTTGTTTGTAAAGTATTTTAAGTTTAGAACTGGGTCTTCTGCTTTTTTTTCAGCAAATACTAAAATTGGCAGTAAGATTATAAATGCCAATAAGTATGGCCATACATCAATAGATTTGATACTAGTTAAGAATTCATAAAATTTCAAGTTAGTTAATCCATACATTAAAGATAATATTGTTAAACTAATAAGAATACTTCCTTTAATATCAATTTTCTTTGAAGCTTTTATCTTTTCTTCTGTGTGAGATAAAATAGAAAGAATTAAGATAATTAAGCATATTGGGACATTTATAAAGAATAATACCCCCCAATTTGAGTTTCCAACTATATTTAAGATACCTGAACCTACACTTGGACCAAGGGTAGTTGCAATACCATATATTCCTCCAACCATACCAAGGGCAGCACCTTTCTTTTCAGGTGGAAAACTATCACCTATATAAGCAGTGGCTATAGGCATAATACCGCCACCACCTATAGCTTGAATTACTCTAGCTACTAGTAATAAACTAAAGTTTCCATAGAAATTAGATAAACCGCATAATAAAGAGCCTATTCCAAAGAGGGATATGCTAATAATATAGATTTTTTTCTTTCCAAAATTATCGGATAGCTTACCAGCTATAGGCATTGCTACGGCATAAGCTAAAGTATAAATTGTAATTATCCATATAGATGTGTTAGCGGAGATATTAAAAGAGTTAGCGATTACTGTCCTAGCTGGTGAAACAATTCCTGTGTCCAAGGCACCCATAAAAATACCTAATAAAAATAATATAAGCAATAAGTTTTTACTATTGTCTTTTTTCATAATATGACTCCTTTCTGAACGATGTTCATTTAAAAATATAAACTAATACTCATCATTAAAAACTAAATTTGACATATGATTATAGAATATATAACTTCTAATAATTTTATTCACCAAATTTTTAATAGGGTAAATTGTTAGAGAGTTTATAAGTCAAATAAAGAATTAATTCAGAGTATATTTTCAATTAACCTATTTAAACAGTTTCATCTTAAAAGTTTTTTATTGACGAAGCTTATTTATACGTTTTAATAAAAAATCTTGATAAAGTGCATTGATTTTTCAATATACCTATAGGCTCTTTATGCACTTTTAATAATGAACCCTATATATTAAATTTTTATTAAGTCATAGAACTCGTTAAAGTTAATAGTTTTGTTTTTAGATATATTAATAAGATTAAATACAATGAAAGAGGTTAATTTTTCTAAAGGAAGCTCAGAATTGATTTCACCTTTTTCCTTATGAAAAGTTAGAACTTTATTAATAGCCTCGTGAAGAGGTGTCATTACTTCTGTTTCTTTATAAGAATAGTTTTCAGACGCCATTTCAATAAAAACTGCAATATGATCTTTTAAAAAACCGTCAATGTACTTAAAGATCGTATATAGCTTATTTTTTAAAGGGATTTCTTCTGTAATAAGGGATTCTATTGAAGATATGATTTTAGACCAGTCCCTTTGAAAAATTTCTATAGCAAGTTCTCCTTTATTTTGAAAGTAGTTATAAAAGGTACCAGTTCCTATGCCACAAGCCTTAGTAATATCTCTTATATTAGCAGCTTTGTAGCCTTGGGTGGAAAAGACCTTTTTACCTTCATCCAATAATAAATCTTTTACGTTCTCTAGAATTTTTGGCATATTCATTCCTCACTTTTTAATGAACCTTGTTCATATTATACACTTCCATAATAAAAGGTGCAATAAATTTTCAATTTTCATATGGAGTTCAGAGTGGAATCCTTCAAAATAGAATTACGGCTGTTCATAATTGATGAAATTGAAATATATAGAAGAATTTGAAGTTAATTAACGAGAGAGATTAATCATATATATTATTGTTATTTATATTTAATGGAAAGACTTAATTATTAATTAAATGGAAGGGGTGAATTATGGATAAGCTACAACTATTTCGTGAACTTATGAAGGCCAATTTCTTAAAGTGGGACCATTTAGCATCAGATCAAGATAGGAAGATACCTCAACCTCCTATAGAGAGTGATCTGCCCAAGTATTATCAAGAAGGAGAAATAATTGAGTTACCGGGAATAACCAATGAAATAATCGTAAAGAAGAATATATTTTTAGTGCTTAATGATAGAATGAGTCGAAGGAAATATAATAAGCAAGCTTTAACTTTAGAAGAATTATCTTTTCTTCTTTGGGCGACTCAAGCTGTGAAGAGAATTCGTGGAAAATATGCGTCTACTGTAAGAAATGTACCATCAGCAGGAGCGAGGCATCCTTTTGAAACCTATCTGGCTATACATAGAGTCCATGGGTTGAAAAGAGGAGTCTATAGGTATTTGGCCTTAAGTCACCAGCTTATTTTTCTATTTGACCATGAAAATTTAGAATTAGAAATGACAAAGATAGCTTTAGACCAAGAGTTTGTAGGGGATAGTGCTGTGACGTTTATATGGAGTTGTGTACCTTATAGAGGAGAATGGAAATACTATATCTCAGCGCATAAGTCAATGCTAATTGATGTAGGACATCTTTGTCAAAATCTATATCTTGCTTGTGAAGCAATTGGATGCGGAACTTGTGCAGTTGCAGCTTATGATCAATATATGGTAGATGAGTTTCTAAATCTTGACGGTGATGAAAACTTTGTGATTTATTTAGCATCTGTTGGTAGAATAGATGAATGAAATTTAATTTTACTAGTGATATACTTAAAGATAAGTTGCAGTAATGCTTTGTGTAAGGACACAAGAAATATATTAGATAACTGCCTGGAGGCTTTATGTACAAAGTAATGATTGTAGAGGATGAAGAAAAAATAAGAAATATCCTTAGAAGTTCACTTGGAAAATGGGGATTTGAAGTATATAGCGTAGAGAATTTTAATAGCACCCTTGAAGATTTTATAAGAGAGAAGCCTTCTATTATAGTAATAGATATAAATCTTCCTGTTTGTGATGGTTTTTACTGGTGTAATAAAATAAGAGAAATATCAAAGGTTCCAGTAATTTTTTTATCATCAAGAACCACAAATATGGACGTAGTAATGGCAATTAATATGGGTGGAGATGACTATCTTACAAAGCCATTTTCAATAGAGGTACTTATAGCTAAAATCAACGCTCTTTTACGTAGAACTTATTCTTATGGAGAAGTAGCTATGGATACTCTAGAATATAAAGGTGTTATTCTTTCTTTAAAAGATAACTTAATATATTATGAAGATAAAAGCCTTGAGCTTACGAAAAATGAGTTTAAGATAATATATACTTTAATGAAAAAGCATGAAACAATAATAACAAGAGAGAAACTTATGCAGGAACTGTGGGAAGATGAAAATTTTATTGATGATAACACACTTACAGTAAATATAAATAGACTAAGAAAAAAACTTAAGGAACTTGGACTTTGTGAATACATAAAAACTGTAAAGAATCAAGGATATATAGTGAAATGAATTTTTATAGGTATTTAAAAGAAAATCTTAGGCTCATGGTTTTTTATTTTTTACTTATGGGTTTTATAACAATGGTCATATATCTTGATCGAGAAAACCGAATGCTTAAGGCGAATTTATTGTATGTGATAAGTGTATCTTTTTTCATGTTTTTAGTTTTTCTAATTATTGATTATAGTTTAAAGAATAAGCAAATAAAAAGGCTTAAGGATATTATTAAAGCAAAGGATAAAACTCCTATACTTCCTGCGGCTGAGGATTATAAAGACAAACTTTACTCTGTTATTATAAATGATTTATATAAGCAATATATCAATTCTCTAAGTCAAATTCAGGAAGGAAATAAGGAAAATAATGAATTTATAACCTCATGGGTTCATGAAATTAAAACGCCGATAACTACTTCAAAGTTGATAATTGAGAGTTGTGATATTGAAGTTGATGCTTCACTGCTTTCATCTATGAAGGAAGAGATTGATAAAATTGATGAATATGTAGAGAAGGTTCTATACTATAGCAGAAGTGATGGGTTTTCTAAAGATTATATTATCTCAGAAGAATCAATTAAAAAGTTAGTAAATGAAAGTATTAAAAAACATTCATTAATTTTTATAAGAAAGCAGATAAGTTTTATTAACGATATTGATAGTAGTTTTTATATAGATACTGACAAAAAGTGGTTGATATTTATAATAAATCAACTGATATCTAATTCTTTGAAGTATACAGAGAATAAGGGCTGTATAAAGGCAATAGCATATGAATATGATAATGAAAAGGTGCTAAGTATAGTAGACAGTGGCATTGGAATAAAGCAGGAAGATATTAAAAGAATCTTCACTAAAGCTTTTACTGGAGACAATGGACGAAATATAGATACTAAGGCTACGGGATTTGGATTGTATCTTTCACAAAAGTTAGCAAAAAAATTAGGACACTATATTACTGTGGAATCAGAATATGAAAAAGGCACAACGGTCTCAATTCATTTTCCTAAATGGAACGATTATTATGTTACAAAAATGTAAGTTATGAAAACAAAATGTAAGCCAGAAAAATGGCTCTACATTTTGTTTTTTTATATACTTAAGATATAGAGAATGCATTCATATGAAAGATTTAATTGAGTTTATACAGATGAATAGTTATACAATCAGGATAGTGCTAATTGTTATGAAAATGTTGGATTAAGTAAGCAAATTAGGCTAAATAAGAACAAGCACATCAAATTAATGGTGGCGTGGTGTAAATGAAATATGAGAAATGAATTATTAATAAGGATATATTTATCATAATTTAGGAGGATATAAGCCATGGAAGTGTTAAAAATAAAAAATCTTAAGAAAGTTTATGGTTCAAAATTTGGTGGACTTAAATATACTGCCTTGGAAGATATAAATTTAGAAGTAGAAACTGGTGAATTCATTGGAATAATGGGGCCATCAGGTTCTGGAAAAACCACTTTGTTAAACTTGATAGCTACTATTGATAAGCCTACCTCAGGTAGCATTTTATTAGAAGGTAAGGATATAACATCCTTAAGAGAGCCTCAACTATCAGCTTTTAGGAGAGAAAAGCTCGGATTTATTTTTCAAGATTTTAATCTTTTAGACAATATGACCTTAAAAGAGAATATAGTTTTACCTTTAGCATTAGCAAAGGTGCCTTATATGGTAATTGAACAAAGATTAAAAGATATAACTGTAAAGCTTGGAATACAGGATATATTAAATAAGTATCCTTATGAGGTATCAGGAGGACAAAAGCAAAGAGGAGCTGCAGCTAGAGCGATAATATCAAAGCCTTCCTTAATCCTTGGAGATGAGCCTACAGGAGCCTTAGATTCTAAAGCATCAAAGGAACTTTTAAGTGCTCTTCAAGGTATAAATGAAAATGATAATGCGACTATACTTATGGTAACTCATGATGCTTTTGCAGCGTCATATTGTAAAAGAGTTGTTTTTATTAAGGATGGTAAGCTATTTAATGACATATATAAAGGAGATATGACGAGGAAAGAATTCTATAGTAAGCTTCTAAAAATATTATCTGTAATCGGAGGGGATATTGATGACGCTATTTAGTATTACACTGAGAAATGTTAGAAAGAACTTTAGAAATTATGTGGCATATTTTCTTAGCTCCTCTTTCAGTGTTTTTGCAATCTATCTGTTTATGTCTATTTTGTATAGTGAGAATATACAAGATCAACTAGGCTCTATGAAGAAATTTATAACTCTTTTTTATGTTGGAGCAGTTATGATTACATTATTCTCGGCTTTTTTTATATGGTATTCCAATTCCTTTTTTGTAAGGTCAAGAAAAAAGGAATTTGCTACATATATGCTTTTAGGAATGTCAAAGAGGCAAGTTGCAATGGTTAACTTTCTAGAAAATATAATTATAATGTTCTTATCATTGCTTACTGGAATTATCTTGGGGTTGATCTTTACAAAGTTTTTTATAATGCTTTTATTTTTTATGATTAAAACTCCAGTTACAGTGCCATTTCAATGGAGTATAAAAGCTTTAAGGTTATGTCTTACAATTTTCTTAGGCATTTTTATAATAATAACTGTGCATGGATTTATTATTATAAGAACCAGCAAGCTTATAGATTTATTTAATGCATCAAAAAAGGTTGAAAGAGGATTAAGAGTATCATTTTTAACAGTAGTATTAGGCATGTTAGCAGTAGTTTTTCTAGCTATAGGATATAATATCGCAATTAAAAAGTTAGCTTATAACTTTGTGGAAGCTCCAATTGTTGTTTTATTAGTTGTAGTTGGAACAATATTTTTCTTTACATCTACAACATCTTTACTTATATACTTGAGCAAGAAAAATGAAAAAAGACTTTTTAAAGGTACAAAACTTATATCAACAGCTCAACTTTTTTATAGATATAAAGGTAATGTTGGAACTTTAAGTGTAATAGCGATAACTACTACTGTAGCACTTTGTGCCCTTGTGACTTGCATAGGATCATATGGCAAAACAGAGGAGAATTCTAGATATATGAGGCCATTTTCTGTAGAGTATTTTAATAATGGCGGAGAAGATAAGATTTTTCAAGATATCTTAAGTAACTATAAACAAGTAACAGTTAAGTACAAGGATGATTTTCAATTATTAAAAACAATCATAAGGAATCCCTCCTATGATGGGAATGAAGAAATCTATATAATTAGTGAAAAAGATTTTAATAACATAAATGATCACCAAGGGCAAGATAGAAAAATTCAGTTAAAGGAAAATGATGATTGTTATTTTGTGAAGATTCAGAATTATACTATAGGTGATCCTATAGAAAATAAAAATATCCCAATAAATATAGGCAGTCAGAACTATAACTTTAAGGTTACTTTAACAGATACAAAACCGTTTATCGCTTTAGATCATTTTAAGGAAACTGTCGTTGTAAAGGATTCTGTATTTGAAAATATGAAGAGTATAGCGGATAAAGGGACCATAGCACATGTGACAGGTTATATGTTACAGAATGATTTTAAAGCTGATGATTTTACTACAGAACTTCTGAAAACTGTACCTGACGAAAGCAGCGTTAAGACTTTTTATGACCATTATGCTGATGGGCTTAAGTTATTAGGAATGATGGCATTTATAGGGTTATTTATAGGTATGCTTTTTATAATGGCCACTGGAGGAATTATATATTTTAAGATGAATATGGAAGCAAGAGAAGATAAGAGTAAGTTTATCACTCTAAGAAAAATAGGAGTAAGTAAAAAAGAAATAAAAATGTCTGTAGCCAAGGAATTGTTGATTTTCTTTGGCACTCCACTATTAATTGCAGCAATCAATACTTATCCAGCGACAGTAGCACTTAGTAAAATGTTAGCTTTAAAGTTGATGGGCAGTTATGTAGCTATTCTAGTTGTATATGTGTTAGTTTATTGTGTTTATTATTTTGTAACATTAGGTTCTTATATGAGGGAGATTGAGGGGTAACATAAAATATAGTAATAGATATGATGCATATTCTAAAGATAGGATAATGAAAAATAGTAGCTTTGAGGAATATCCACAAAGCTACTATTTTATTAATCTAAAAATTGTTATTGTTTTACATAATCTTATTTAATAAAAAATTATTTTGTCTATCGATATCAGATTTCTAAATTTTGTTGCTATTTAAGATATCAGATAGATTATCAATGATACCTTGGATTTCACTCATTGATGCAACAATAGTCTCAACTGAAGCTGCTTGTTCTTCCGTAGAAGCACTTACTTCTTCTGTTGACCTTGCTGATTCTTTTGAGAATGTTGATAAAGTTTCCATAGATTTAAGTAAAGTATCTTTTAAATTTTTAATATCTTCAAGTTGATCACTTAATATATGTATTATATTAATAATATCTTCTGAGGATACTACTATATTTTTGAAAGAATTTACTGTGGTATTCAATTTTTCATTTGATTCACTTACTATTCCTCTATTATATTTCATAGTGCTTTGTGTTTTTTCTATTATATTAATAATATCAACTAATATATTATCAACCTTTTGGGTAGAAGTTGAAGATTGTTCAGCTAGTTTTCTTATTTCATCGGCTACAACAGCAAAACCACGACCAGACTCGCCAGCTCTTGCTGCTTCGATAGCAGCATTTAATGCAAGTAGGTTAGTTTGTTCTGCAATACCGTTTATTGTATCTATGATACTTCCAATTGACTTAGACTTTTCAGATAAGTTATGTATTTCCTGATATACATCATTTGTAGATTTGGTATTTTCCTCAAACTTGCTTGAAAGTTCTTCAATAGATGATATTCCAGTATTGTTATTTTGTTTTAAAGTATTCATGCTCCTAACAGCTTCATTAACTTTATCTTCTGCACTCGAAATTTTATTTGCAAGTGTATTAAAGACGTCGATACTTCCATCCACTTCTCTTAACTGTTCCATAGAACCTTCAGCAATTTCTTGAGAAGATACAGCTATTTGTTGAGTAGTTTCTTTAGATTGATCTATTGAGTGATAAATTGTGTCAGATACATTCTTTAGATTGTTAAATATATCTTTTACATTTATCATTATTTTTTCTTGAGATGAGAATAAATTTGCTGTTTCTTTTTCTTTAATTTCAGAAGTTTTAAATAAGTTATAAGTTCTTTCAGTAATTATTGTAGCTACAACAGAAGCTAGTGCAAATAATCCCATAATAAATATCCATGCTGGTAAGTTAAGTATTAACAAGTATTCCTTTGTATAGAAGAAAAGACCTAAGCTATTTGCAACTATTGTTGATAAGGCAGCAGCAATTACCACCTTTCTATTATAGTAAGCTATTGATAATATCAAAATGAAAAAATAAGTTTGGGTTATGCAAACAAATTTTCCATCAGCAGAAAAGGCTATAACGACTGCTCCAAGAACTGGAATAGCTGAAATGTAAAGGTACTTTGCAAGTCCTTTAAGTGTCTTTTCAAATAACTTAATCAATAGACTCATAGGTGTAAAGATAAAGACAATAGCATCAATAGAAGTTCCATCTAAGAATAATTTTAGAAATCCAAAAGCAAAAAAAGGTATTAATAAATTTATCAAAAACATTACGGTGTTCATTCTTTTTTCTTCATCTTTTAATAATTCTAAATCCATAAAAATCCTCCTAAAATTTTTGTAAAATATCAAAATTCAGTAAATAAGAGCAGTTAAATCATGAACTTTATCAAAGCTAAGATATATTAATTAACAGGTTAATTCAATAAGCAACAAACGATTCAACATATTTAGTATGAAGAGAATAACGATTGGCTCTGAGTTTGTAACTTATTTATGGACATCCCCAAAATGGTTAATTATGATCATCTCCTTAGAATTAAGATTTACAACTACTTGATATGTTGATAATTTGTAAGTTTAACTAAAACTTAGTGATACGCAACATAAGTGAAAAGCTATCATTAATCTGTATATAATTACTTAATAGATAAATGAATCTGATTTTAAATGAAAAGGTCAGATGATTATATAAAAATTACAGTTATCATTTTACTTAAAATCCAATGTAATTTTATAAGTCATAATATTTTAGCTTCTTACTTAATTTATCATTACTTAAAAATAAGTCTATATAATATATTATTCGTTACAATAAACCAATATCCTCCTTTATTTATTGTTATTCACAGTATAAAAGTTAAATTGTTGTTAATAAAAAATTATAATGAGAATGTACAGACTCAACATGAATTTAGTGGTTAATAAATAAATTTTTAACGATAAATAATTTAATTGTAATAACAACAATATATTTAAATATATTATAAGTGGACGTTTGTGATAATCCAATATGAAACTTTTAGGTTAATAAATTAAGTAAAATTTTATATCTATGGATTATATTAAGGTGTATAATGAAGATGATAAACTCCAATAAAATTCTTGAAATGTCGAAATGTGTAATGAGTTGAAAACATACTTCGATAAAAAATAACATAAATACTAAATAATTATAATGTAGGTACGAAAATTATATAAGTACAATTAATTTGTTTCATTGAAAATAGGAGGGGTTAATTTGAACAATCTATTAGGTATTCAAACAAGAGAAGAGATATATGATATACAAACAGAGAGATTAAAGCAATTGGTGAAATATGTTTATAAAAATGTGCCATTCTATAAAAATAAGTTTGATAATATAGGTTTATTACCTGAAGATATTAGAACGCTTGAGGATATTAAACTATTACCATTTACAACAAAACAAGATCTTAGAGATAATTATCCATATGGAATGTTTGCGGCGCCTATGGAAAAAATTGTAAGAATACATGCTTCTTCTGGAACAACAGGGACTCAAACTGTAGTTGGATACACAAAAGATGATATTGAAACTTGGTCAGAACTTATGGCAAATACTTTGAGAAGATATGGTATTACTAATAATGATATTGTTCAGATTGCTTATGGTTATGGGATGTTTACAGGTGGTTTAGGAGTTCATTATGGTGTAGAACATCTTGGAGCAGCAGTCGTACCTATATCCGGAGGTGCTACTGAGAAACAAGTACTAACTATGAAGAAATTTGGAACTACTGTATTAGCATGTACACCATCTTATGCATTACATATATATGATACTATGGTGAAGATGGGGATATCCCCTGATGAATTAAATCTAAAGATAGGTGTTTTTGGAGCAGAGCCATGGTCAGATCAGATGAGATCTAACATCGAAGATAAATTTAGGATTAAAGCATACGATATTTATGGATTAAGTGAAGTTATGGGGCCAGGAGTAGCTGGCGAATGTTTCGTGCAGAATGGATTACATATAAATGAAGAACATTTTATTCCAGAAATAATATCGGGGGATACACTAGCGCCTGTTGAGGCTGGACAATTAGGTGAATTAGTATTTACTACATTAACTAAACAAGGAATTCCTCTTATTAGATATAGAACTCGTGATATATCTGCACTAGAATATGACGAATGTGAATGTGGGTGTGCTTTTGTTAGAATGAGAAGAGTTGGGGCAAGAAATGATGATATGCTAATCATAAGAGGCGTTAATGTATATCCTATTCAAATAGAAAGAATACTTCTTGAGTTTAATGAACTTACACCACACTATTCGCTAACTATTGAGAAGGACAATAATTTGGACAAGTTAACTATTACCATAGAGTTACAAAGAAATGTTAACAATTATAAGGAAGAAGAACTAATTAAATTACATAAGAGCATTAGAACGAAGATACATAACATTCTACAAATTTCATGCAATATAGAGTTTGTTAATCCTGATACTTTACCAAGAAGTGAGGGGAAAATAAAAAGGGTTTTTGATAAGAGATAGATATAGTTAAGTAAAAAAAGGTTACATAATAAGATATAAATATAAAGGTAGTGTTCTTTAAACTAAGTTTTAGAGGATACTGCCTTAAAATAGCTGAAAGAATTAGAATTTAAAAAATAGATTTTTAATAATACTTTGCAATGATATAAATTTAAAATCGCTATTAGCTTGCGGACAAACTAATAGCAATTAAATAATGAATATATAATTTTTGTGAGTTAATTCCAGTCGAGTAGGTTAAATAGATAGTTAAAATGAAGCATAAAACTAATATCTATATAAACTACAAATAGCAGTAGTTCCTGCGCCTACGGTCCAAAAAATTACATAGTCACCTGGATTAAGTTCATTTTTTTCAAGTGATTTGGCATAAGCTAAAAATGGACTTGAAGTACCTGTGTATCCATACTCATCACCAATGAAAGCAAATTTCGATATATCCTCCTCCATATCACTACAAACTTGTTCAACTGCAGCTAGTGAGAATTGTGATAAGAAGTATTTCTTTATATCTTTTTTAGTAAGGTTATGTTTTTGTAGTAAATTTTTTATTGAAATTGAAGCACTATAAAAGCAACCTGTAGTGTCAAAGGGAGTCCATTGTAATAGCTTATCCTGCATACCTAGAATTTTGGTATGAACGATAGAAGACATACCATTTGGAGGTAAAAGTATATTATCGTTGGTACTTGAATTAGTATATGTATCTGAATCTATAAAACCTCTATCTGTATTAGGAATGTTCTCTAAAATAATAGCACAAGCTAAGTCGCCAAAGCTTGGGTAGGTTAATGTATCATCATAACTTGCGAATCTACTAACTTGTTCAGAGCCAACAATAAGTGCATATTTAAGAGAAGAATTATCTCGCATAGATCTAGATATTTGCTCAAATGATATAAGCATTCCAGCACAATTGGCATTTATATCATACGCACTTAGTTTTTGACCAGCTTTAATAGCATCATGAATTTTTACTGCATGGCAAGGTGAAACATATTCTGGAGTCCCCGTTGAGAAAACAATTCTATTTAGATCCTTTGGATTAATATTGGTTTTCTCTATAACTTTTTTACTTGCCTCAATTCCCATTGTTAACACTGTTTCATTTTCATCTGTTGAAATATAACGATTTTTTCTTCCCGTAGCTCTCATTAGACCACTAATGTCTTCTCCTCTTTCTTTAAAGTGGTTGATATAGAAGAGATTATCTACGGCATTTTCTGGATGATAGTATGCGACACCTACAATAACGGCATTATGAGTTTTCATTTAAGTATACCTCCCAATATTTTTATCAACTGCTCCTGAAGAAATAAGTTACAATATTTTGAATTTAGATTACACTCACTCTTTACGTTAACTATTAATTCTCATGTTTAACTTTTGATAGTAGATTTTTTATAACTCGTTAACAAGTTTTAATTCATTATTGGTTTGAGATAATAAAAATTCATCAATTAACTTTGACGTTAATTCTTTCTTAGCTATTGGCAGTATATGCCTTACATGAGGAACAACCACTAATTTTGAATTTTTAACTCTTTCATGTACTTTTTCTGAGTATTCTACTAATATTAAAATCTCATCAGCTCCAGCTAAAATTAATGTAGGAACATTGATTTTACTTAGACTATCTAATATATCAATCTTTGGAGCAAGCAATAAATCATTAATCGTTATAGTTCTAGGCTCCATGTGAAATAATGCTGTATATGTAGATAATTTTGTTAGAGAACCTAAGGCTCGTAACATATAGATCATATCTAATTTGCCTTTTTCCAGATTTTTTACAAATTTTTTATCCAGTTTATCAAACTTTGCTCCAGAACTTATACATACTATACTCTTTACCTGAGGTAAACACTTTGAAGCTATCGCCAAACAAATTACCCCGCCTAAGGAATGACCAATTAACGTAACATTATCTAAATCACAAACAAATTTAGTTAATTCATTTGCATAATCTTCAGCTGTATAGCAATCTTTCTTATCTGATTTATAATGATTTGATAAGTTAATTAAATAGCAATTGTAAGTTATTAATTTCTTAGCTAAAGGCTTTAGAAATTTACTATTACATCCAGCACCGTGAACAAAAACTAAAGTTTTATCACTATCTGGGTTGCCTAATCTTTCATAATAAATACCATCAAGTTTTCCAAACAATACAATTACCACCTTCATCAAGTTTGTTGATTAGTTAATTAAACCAATCATTGATATTACTATTCGTTCAAAAAAATCAAAATCCTTCTCAGTTTATGAAACTTATTACATTTATGCACCAGTATTACTGGTTTTTAACTCATAATATGTAATATAATGGTGATATAAAGTGGTAAGTGTATTTACTGTTGTTGTGGTTAAAGGCGTTTTTTCATTATATAGAACGTCAAGAATAATAGAAACTTAAAGACAGAAAAAATGTATATCTCATAATGATAAAATAATTGAATAAAAATCTAACAGTATAAAGGAACAGTCGTATAAATGTATATTTAGACAAAAATCTTTATTATCCTTTGTCGAATATGATGAATTTTAAAGAAAAGTAAAATTTAAATTAAAATAGTATGCAAGAACTATATATTTAAGCAAATGGTAATTATAAAAATATACTGTTTATAGTATAATAAAAGTACCTAAATTAAACATGTATTAAGTTTAATTATCATAGGATTTATTATATGGCAGGATTAACTGCAGGAGGAGATTAATATGGCAGCAAATCTATTTGGAAAGCTAGCTTCGGATACTTTAGGGTTATCAGACATAGGAAAAATAATCGCACCTAGTGATTTTGACAAAGTTGATGGTGATGATTACATCATGCACGAAGATGGAGAAAAGATATTTTTCGTAATAAAATCTAAATCAGATGAATATGTCTTTACAAACTATGGACTATTACATGTTGATGGCGCTAGTGCTATGAGCAAGAAAAGAACAGTAAAGAGACATGACTTTTGTTATGAGACAGTAAGTGGTGTAACTTTAGAAACTGCAGGAACAATAGATGCAGATGTGGAAATAAAGTTTCATTTTAACGAAATGCCATTTAGTATAGATGTTGATAAGAAACAATTGGAAATACTAAAAGATCTATATAAGGCTTTGCTTGAAATAAGTAGAATTCAAAGAATGAATTATCAAAGAGTTCAAGATGGTGCAGAAGGTTTAAAGATGGCAAATGATGCTATAAGTAGGTCTTCAATAACTGGAGATGCAGCACAAGTTGTAAAAAATCTAACAGACTTTAATTTTAATTGGATGGTTGATCTTAGAAAAACTCATAATAATAGAGATTTTTCAGAGACTTTTAAGAAGTATATAAATAACTAAATAGATATTTCTAATATGCTAATTTGTAATATGTATTTAAATAGAGTATATTGATAGGTTTAAATAGCGTTAATTATCTTTATTAATATATGTATATGGTGATTAAACTTATAACACTAGTTTTCCAGATTTAATCCTAAATAAGATTTAGGACTAAGTTTGTGAAAATTAGTGTTTTTGTATTTTTTTAAACAAGGACTAAAATATCGTTAATACAAATATGTTAATAATAACCATAAAATTTATGCTATAAAATTAGAGGTTTATTAGAAAAATAGTATTAAGTATTAAAAGCTTTATATTTAGTATTTACATAGGGCAATTAAGTACAACTTAATTTATTTAGGAACTTTTATTTTACCAGTAATCTTAAATATTAGAATTAGATGTAATTGTGTCCTATACTTAAACTTTAAAATTGAAATTATATTTTAGGAGGGAATAACTGTATGAGTGAATTCTATAGAAAACCTAAAGAAGAAATAATGAATATACTTGGCGTTAGTGATGGAGGGTTAAATGATGAGGAAGTACTTAAACAGCGAGGAAAGTATGGTTTCAATGAGCTAGAAGAGGCTAAAAAGAAGAGTGCCATTCAGATTTTTTTTGATCAGTTTAAAGATTTCTTAGTAATTATTCTTTTGGTTGCTGCTACAATATCTGCTTTTTTAGGTAAATTAGAAAGCACAATTGTAATTCTTATTGTAGTAACGATTAATGCTATACTTGGAACAATTCAGCATATTAAGGCAGAGCAGTCTTTAAATAGTTTAAAAGCACTTTCATCACCTACAGCAAAAGTTCTTAGAAATGGTGTGAAAATAGAAATACCATCAAGAGAGATTCTTGTAGGAGATATTTTATATTTAGATGCAGGCGATTACGTTAGTGCAGATGGAAGGGTGATTGAGACTTATAGCCTTCAGATTAATGAAAGTTCATTAACAGGGGAGTCTGAAAGTGTAAATAAAGAAATTGAAACTATAGATAAAGATAATATTACTATTGGTGATAGAAAAAATATGGTCTTCTCAGGGAGTTTTGTTACTTATGGTAGAGGTGTGATTTTAGTTACTGATATTGGAATGAAAACGGAAATAGGTAAGATAGCAAATTTACTTGAATCAACAAAGGAGAAGAAAACACCATTACAGGTTAGCTTAGATAACTTCGGTAAAAAGTTAGCAATAGCAATCATTGCTATATCTGCAGTGATATTCGCTTTAGATATATTTAGAGGCTATCCTATAATCGATTCCTTTATGTTTGCAGTAGCCCTTGCAGTAGCTGCTATACCAGAGGCATTAAGTTCTATTGTTACTATTGTGCTAGCTCTTGGTACTCAAAAATTAGCTAAGCTAAATGCAATTGTAAGAAAGCTACATGCAGTTGAGAGTTTAGGAAGTATTTCCGTGATATGTTCAGATAAAACTGGAACATTAACACAGAATAAAATGACTGTGAAAAAGGTTTTTGTTGATGATAGAATAATTAACCATGATAATTTACAATATCATAAAGAAATAGAAAAGAAACTTGTAATAATGGCTCTTTTATGTAATGATGCTGTAACTACTGAGAATAAAGAAATTGGAGATCCCACGGAAGTTGCGCTAGTTAATTTAGGTGAAGAATATAATTTAGATGAATTGGTTGTGAGGAAAGAACATCCAAGGATTGCAGAAATCCCTTTTGATTCTGATAGAAAATTAATGAGTACTGTTAATAAAATAGATGATAAGACTTTGATGATTACGAAGGGTGCATTGGATGTACTTTTATCAAGATCAACTAGTATAGAGACTGCCAATGGAGTTAAACCATTGCTTGAGGAGCATAAAAAAGAAATTGAAGATATAAATAGGCAACTTTCTACTGATGGACTTAGGGTTTTAGCTTTTGCAAGTAAAGATGTTGAAGAAAATGAGACAATAAATCTTGATTATGAAAAAGATTTATGTTTTATAGGTTTGATAGCTATGATGGACCCTCCAAGAGAAGAATCAAAGGATGCGGTTGCTAATTGTATAAGTGCAGGAATTAAACCAGTAATGATAACAGGAGACCATAAGATAACTGCATCAGCTATAGCTAAACAAATAGGGATATTAAAGAATGAATCAGAAGCTATGGAAGGGTTTGAACTTGAAAAAATAAGCGATGAAGAATTAAAAAGTAAGGTTGCAGAAATTTCTGTATATGCCAGAGTATCGCCAGAACATAAAATAAGGATTGTAAGAGCCTGGCAAGAAAGAGGTAATGTAGTTGCAATGACTGGAGATGGAGTCAATGATGCTCCTGCCTTAAAGCAAGCAGATATAGGTATTGCTATGGGAATAACAGGTACAGAAGTTGCGAAAGATGCTGCAGCTATGGTACTGACAGATGATAATTTTTCAACCATAGTTAAAGCAATTTCTAATGGAAGAAGTATATATGCAAATATTAAAAACTCAATTAAGTTTTTATTATCAGGAAATACCGCAGGAATAATATCTGTAATTTATGCTTCGCTTACAGCTTTACCAGTTCCTTTTGCTCCAGTACACTTACTATTTATTAATTTACTTACTGATAGTTTACCAGCTATAGCTATAGGACTTGAGCCGCACAATCAAAATATAATGAAAGAGAAACCAAGGGACATCAACGTTCCAATATTAAATAAAGAATTTGCTATAGAAGTAGCTTTAGAAGGATTTTTAATAGCATTGGGAACAATTATTGCTTTTCATATAGGACTATCAACTGGAGATAACGTAGTAGCAAGTACAATGGCATTTTCAACCTTATGTCTTTCCAGATTATTTCATGGGTTTAATTGTAGATCGAAAGAATCTATATTTAGGATAGGTGTTTTTTCTAATCAGTTCGTATGGTTTTCTTTAATTATTGGATTTTTGCTTTTGGTAGCAGTTTTGATGATAAATCCGTTGATGCAAGTCTTTGAAGTCGCAAGGTTAACATTAACTCAGTATGGTTATATATGTGGATTATCTGTTATGCCACTTGTTGTAGTCCAATTATATAAATTAATTTTTATTAGAAAGTAATAACTGTAGACATATATAATTAAATATAAAAAGTATCTCATAAGTTTAAAGATGTTTTCTTCAGGATAGACAGTTGTCACCAAGAAGAGAACATCTTTTTATTACAGGAAATAACTTGTGGAAGTTGTTGATGATAACTTATCGAAGGGAAGTTATATGATAAAAAACTATGAGAGGGTATATAAAAGAATAGCAATTGCTTTAATATCATAGGAAATATGAAGCCGATGCTAGAAGGAGAAATTCTTATATTGCTAAAAAACAAAAACATGGCAAATGCGCAAACAAAAACAAAAAGTGTTTGTTTATATATAGACAAATACGAAAATATTAACTATAATAAAGGGGTGGGAAGTATAGAAAAATATATAAACTTAAAAAATAATTATTAATATTAGGATGTGAGTGTTATGGAGATAAAATCAAATGAAGTCTTTTGGTCTGCTAATGTAGATGAAATAAAAAGTGGATATATTGAAAGTTCAGAGGCGTTTAAATGTATTATCTGCGAAGAAACTTTTAGAAAAGGACAAATATACCGGATAGGATCAGAATTGTTTGATTCTAAGAGAGCTACAGAACTTCATATAGAAAGTAACCATGAATCGATGCTTCAATATTTATTGAGGATGAATCCAGTGTTTACAGGGATTTCTGAAGTTCAAAGGGAATTGATTCTATTATTAACTCAAGGGTTATCGGATAAAGAAGTTGCAGATAAGCTAGGTGTTGCTCAATCAACTATTAGAAATCACCGTTATAAACTTAGAGAAAAGGAAAAGCAAGCAAGGGTTTTTTTAGCTATGATGGAGCTCCTTTCGAATAATACACATAAGAAGATAAGTAAGTTAGAGAATACTGTTATAACTGATGCACATAAAACTGCGACGATAGTAGATGATAGGTATAACATAACTGATAAAGAAATAAATGAAACTATTGCGATATATATGAATGGGAATGGTGCCTTGAAAAATTATCCAGCCAAGGCAAAAAAGAAAATAATTGTGCTTAGGGAAATAGCCAAAAATTTTGTTAGGGGTAAAGCTTACACAGAAAAAGAAGTGAATAAGATTTTAGAAAGAATATATGAAGATCATGTAACTATAAGGAGAGCATTGATTGAGTATGGTTTTATAGAGAGAGCTAACGATTGTAGTAGGTATTGGTTAAAGGAATAGTATAGATATTGTTACTAGAAAGGTATGAAGATATTGACCAATAGGTTACTTTTGTTTTCAGATAGGTAAGAGAAGATGATTAAGAATTATTCTATTTTAAATAGTAAAGAAAAAAAACTTATATGTAAATTTATAGCTAGAAGTAATGGTAAAAATATAAGTATTGATGAAGTTGACAATATTTTCCGAAAGAAGATTTACGACTATGGGAAAGGTGCTATTTTTTATTTTCACAAAGAAAAAGTAGTTGCTAAAATAGGGATTGTTTTAGAGGTTGTTAAAGAATTGGGGACTGTTTATATTCATGATTTAGATGTAATTGAAGATTTAGAAGATAACGCTAGTATGATTAAAAAGTTGATTAATAATGCTATCTCTATTGGTAATATTTATGGGGCATCAGAAATATTATTAGGTGAAAGAAATTTGGAAAAATTAAAGGTACTAGAAAGCATAGGATACAGTAAAACTTACTCAGCGATAAATATGTATTTAGAAAAACAGGAAAAAAGGAATAGTTGTTTAGAATTGGTGCTACTAACAAGTGATAATAAATTAGAGTATCTAAATGTTTTTAATGATTCCTTCAGTGATATGCCTCATGGAACTTTTGCTTATATTGAAGATATCGATGGGTACATTAGCAGTAGTGATGGATTTAATTATTATTTTTTAGTTCAAAATGAGAAGGAGAATATAGGTTTTCTTAATTGCAGAATAATAGGTAAAGAGGGCTCATTTGATATAGGGCTTTGCAAAAAATATAGAGGCAGAGGCTTTGGAAAGCAATTATTAGAAACCGCAATAGATTTTTTAGATAAAAAAGAAGTGCTAAAGGTGAAGTTAATTGTGATAGAAAGAAATACTATAGCGTATAACATGTATAAAAAGAGAGGTTTCAAAGAGGAATCTATACTTAGCCATTGGATAAAAATTAAATAGGGTATAACGAAAAATCATGCAAGTTTAAGTTTAAATCAAATAAAGAACAGAGTGTAGATATTGTGCTAGCATCTGATAAAAAGATTTATGCTTTTGATAATATAAAAGTAGATGTTAATGATGAAGTGATAATCCACTACATCGACAATGAAAAAGTGTCAGTCTGTTTAAATAAAGATTGACACTTTTTGGCGAATAATTAAATATAGGGAATAGATGTAATTATTAAAAGAGGGGACTATTTTTCGAATTTTTCTGGGAATTGCTTTACAATACCGTTTGTAAGCATATCAGCAAATTTAATCATATGGTTTTCTCCTTCATCAAAGGTGGCATTTGCTGCTTTCCAATCTTTGTTTATCATTGATACAGTTTCATTTGTGGTTAATTCTAAATGTTTATATAGCATCTCTTTTAAATCTGATTTAGACCAATGAGGATTTGAACTAGATAAAAAATCAACTATATCATCGGCATTTTTGCTCCATAATTTAGAATATTTATCTAAGTCTTCTTTATTATTATCTTTAGCAGCGTCAACGACTTGAACTGCAATCATAATATGATCTCTTAAAAGTTTTGAAAGTTTATCTGTAGCATCTTTCCCGTAATAAGGTTTTATCGAGTCACCAATATCATTTTGGTTTCTCAATAAACGCTCTAAAACAGACTCTTTATCAGGGATAGAAGATAAATCACTAAGTATCAAGCTTCTAGTCCAGAAAACATGATCAATCCAAAGTTTTCTTTCAGCTAATTTAAGTTCAACTGCTGGCTTAGTTAATAATATATCTTTCATAGATTGATTTTTGTGACCATATACTTTAAGTGGTGTTGCTAATGTAATAAATAATACTAGGGTAGAACATAGTCTTAATGTAAGTTTTTTCATTGATGTATGCTCCTTTTTTAGAATGATAATTATAGTTTGTTCAACAATAAAAGAAGTATACAAATAGAGGAATTCGATAATTAATGTAAGTATATGAAAGTCAATTAATCATTAATTTATGTAGAATATCAAATAATTAATTTGGGGAAGCTAAATTGTAAATTAGTTGTTAGCGAATAGAAAAAATAACTACAATATTTCTTAGAGGATAATAAAGTTCTAAGGATAACAATTATCATTTACAGTTTGCTATTAGTATGATATAATTTAATTAAATTACATTATCCTGTTAGTTGATTTTACATTATGATAAAAATTATAATGGTGTATAAACAGTAAATTAATATAAGGAGTAAAAGTAACTAACATAATTGCTTAAACTTATAAGCTTTAAGCAGATACATAAGAAAAATTACAAGTTATGTATACTGGGAAGTGATTCACTTCTAACAGGAATAATTAAGCTAGTAAAATATTTATTATTGGAGGTATGGAAATGGCTCAATTAAATCAAGTTTTCAAATGTAATGTATGTGGAAATATCATAGAGGTAGTCCACGCTGGTCAAGGAGAAATAGTTTGTTGTGGTAAGCCAATGACACTTCAAGTAGAAAATACAGTGGATGCTGCAAGGGAAAAACATATTCCAGTTATAGAAAAGTTAGATGGAGAAATATTAGTTAAAGTAGGTAGTGTAGAACATCCTATGGAAGAAAAACATTATATAGAATGGATAGAACTTATTTGTGAAAATAAAGTATATAGAAAACATTTAAAACCAGGTGAAAAACCAGAAGCGCGTTTTAAAGTTTGTGATACTAGCTTAGAGTATACAGCTAGAGAATATTGTAATATTCATGGTCACTGGGTAGCACAAAATTAGGCAAAAACTCATAAAAATAACTTGCTTCTTGAATAAATTAATTTTTATAAAAAGGATTGAAGCTACTATTTAAAGTTAAATTTATAAACATATCTAAAACATAGAATGGATGGGGGTCCAAATATGAAATCTTTAAAAGGAACTAAAACTGCTGAAAACTTAATGAAGGCTTTTGCAGGTGAATCACAAGCAAGAAACAGATATACATTTTATTCATCAATAGCTAAGAAAGAAGGATTTGTTCAGATTTCAAATCTATTTATTGAGACTGCAGATAACGAAAAGGAACATGCAAAAATATTTTTTAAATTCTTAAAAGAAAGCTTAAATGGAGAAACTGTTGAAATCAATGGTGCTTCTTTCCCAGTAGCACTTGGTGATACTAAAACTAATTTACTTGCTGCAGCTGCAGGGGAAAATGAAGAATGGGAAGACTTATATCCACAATTTGCTCAAGTTGCTGAAGAAGAAGGGTTCTCAGCTATTTCAGAAGCTTTTAGAAAAATAGCGGAAGTTGAAAAACATCATGAAGCTAGATACAGAAAATTAGCTGCAAATATAGAGAATAATGCTGTTTTCAATAAAGAAAATCAAGTTTCTTGGAAATGTGGAAACTGTGGTTATATACATGTAGGAAATTCTGCACCAAAAGTATGTCCAGCATGCGCTCATCCACAAGGTTATTTTGAAGTTCTTTCAGATGAATTCTAGAAAGACTAAAATATAAAGATACGTTTAAAACTGTGCATAGTAAAACTATTCACAGTTTTTATTATAATTATATATGAATAGAGCAGCTAGTAAGACTTAAGGGTATCTGTTGAAATATATGCTTTATTCTTAAATTAAGCCTCAATTTGGTAAGTAGATATTAGGTTCATTAATAATACTGAATTTGTTTATAAAAATCTTTTATGGAAAAGCATATAATTAAAAAATGATCGATGAGAGAAAGAAGTGAAATTTGAAATAAATATATTAAGGAATCATAGGAGGTTAAGATGAAAATAATAAAGAAAAGCTTAATGTCATTATTATTAACAACCGCAAGCTTAGTACTTTTAGCCGCTTGTTCAAGGCCGGAAGTAAAGGATGTATCAAAGGATAAAGTAACAATCAATGTTGTTGCACCTGATGGATTGCCTGCTATGGCTATGGCCAAGCTGATAAAAGAAAATACTCAAGTTGATGGCTATGAAAGTATGGACATAAAATATTCTGTAGAAAAGAGTTCCGATGCATTAGTTACGGCAGTACTAAAAAAAGAACCTGATATAGCAATAGTTCCATCTAATGTTGCAGCTACAGCTTATAATAAGACTAAAGGAGAATATAAAATAGCGGGAACAACTGGTACAGGCTCCTTCTATTTAGTTTCTACTGAGGAACTAAAAAAATTAGAGGATATCAAAGGCAAAACTGTAGTCGCAATGGGAAAAGGCTTAACTCCAGATCTTATTACTCAAGGATTATTAAAAAACATGGGAGTTAATGGACAAACAGAAGTGAATTTTTCCTATGTTAATTCACCAAATGAAATAATACCAATAATAGCTACAGGTAAAGAGACAACGGCAATAATCCCAGAACCAGCATTAACAGGATTAATTGCTACGAAACCTCAAGTTAAAGTTATTGCTAGTCTTAATGAGCAATGGATGAAAATATTTAATACAACTTTTGGATATCCACAAGCAACTATAATAGTAAAAAGTGAATTATTAAAAGAACATAAAGATTTTATAGAAGGTTTTTTATCAGAAACCGAGGAAGGTATAAAATGGGACTACAATAATAAGGAAGAGTTTGGACAGTATTGTGAAGATATAGGGCTTTCAGCAAAAAAAGAAGTGTTAATTAAATCTTTAGAAAGATCAAATCTAAAATATACAGGTATCAAGGATTCTGTAGAAGAATATAAAAACTACTTCAAGATATTATCAGAGCTTGATGCAAAAACTATAGGTGGACAGATGCCTGATGAAGAAATATATATGGACTAAAAACAACAAAGAAAAGTTAATAGCTATTATTGTGTTCTTGAGTGTTTGGGAAGTAGCTTCATTAATAATAGATAATGAAATTTACCTCCCTTCCTTAAGAATAGTAGCAATAGATTTTCTGAAAATTATTGAAGATAAGGATTTTGGTATAACACTATACTCAACATTATATAGAACAGTTGTGAGTTTTTGGTTGGCACTAGCTATAGCTGTTATATTTGGTGGATTAGCATTAATGAATATGTCTATAAGGAATCTTTTGGTTCCATTAAATGCAATAGCTAAATCTATGCCAACTATGATTTTAGTAGTACTTTCATTAATTTGGGTAGATAAAGATAATGCACCTTTAGTAGTTGGCGTAGCTATTGCGTTACCTATAGTATATGATACTATATTAAGTTCCATTGAAAGGATTGATAAGAATATAGTAGAGATGTTGAACGTCTATAGAGTAAATAGGCTTGAAAAGTTTAAGCACATATACTTACCGACTGTAGCCTATAGCTTAGTGGGAATACTATCTTCCACAATTTCATTAATTTTAAAAGTTGTTATTGCTGGAGAAGTACATGGTCAACCTAGATATGGGATAGGCGCTATGGTACAGATCGAAAAGGTAAACTTCAATACTCCAGCAATATTTTCATGGATTTTGATTATTGCACTAATAGGACTAATTTTTCAAGGTGTTGAGACACTTATATCGAAATTGCTATTTAGGTGGAGAGAGGAAAATGACCATAAAAATAAGGAATCTAAACAAAAGCTTTGGAGATAAAATTGTTTTTGAGAACTTGTCTGTAGATTTTAGAGAGAATGATATAAGTTGTATATTAGGAAAGTCAGGATGCGGTAAAACAACTCTAGTTAATATAATTGCGGGTCTTATTGAGTTTCAATCAGGAGAAATCACAGGAGTAGAAGAAGACACGATAAGTTACATATTTCAAGAGCATAGATTAGTACCATGGTTAACAGTTGAGGAAAACTTAAATTTAGTACTAAAAAGGTTTTTTAATAGCGAAGAGATTAGTAACAGAATTGATAAGTACTTATCCTTAGTGAATATGTCAGAGTATAAGAAGTATTATCCTTCAAAACTAAGTGGAGGTATGAAACAAAGGATAAACATAGCAAGAGCATTTGCAGTGCCAAGTAAGTTAGTTGTAATGGATGAGGCTTTTAATTCTTTGGATATAAAAAATAGGGATATAATTATAAGTAACATAAAAGAAATTTTAAAAACAGATGAAAGAACATTAATTTTTATTACCCATGATATTGATGAAGCTATTGCTTTCAATGGTGCAGTTTTTGTGATGAGAAACGGTGAAATAAAAGGACCTTTCTTAGGAAATCTTCAAAAGCATAAGTATTCGATCTTAGAACTAATATAGGAAGGGATTTTTTACTTTTCAATATTGAAATATAATTAACTATGATAAAATAAATATATATATATACTTCTTAGCCAGACTTTAAACTATGTAACAAGATGAAAGCACATCAAAAAATGTAAAAGACAGATGTATTAGGGGGACTAAAAAAGGGATGAAGATAAGTATAATAGCTGTATTAATAATTTTTTCTGCGTTATATGGGCTTCTAAATTATTGTGTTGGTAGGAATATACTTCAGGGAATAAGTAGCATTTTCAAGATTAAAAAGGTTTGGTTTTGGAGTATATTTTCACTCTTAGCTATATCATTTATTCTTGCTATAGTTTCACCTAAACTTTTGCCAGATAAAGTAGATTTGGCTTTGAATTTAATAGGTTTCTATTGGGTAATATATATATTAGAAACTTTAGTTATATTTTTAGTTATTAACATAATTGTTGTTTTACTGAAAAATTTTCATATAAGTTCAAAGTTGAAAATTAAAAATCAGTATCTTAGATTTGTAGGAACGATACTGTCCATAATAGTTTTTACCTTAATGTTGTTTGTTGGTACTAGGAATGCTAAGGTATCCTATGTAAATGAAATAATTATTGCTAAAGAAGAAACTACTCTGACGGAACCATTAAACATTGCATTAGTATCAGATATCCATTTAGGTACGTTGATAGGTAATGATAGACTAATAAGGATGGTTGAAGAGATAAACCAATTAGATGCAGATATTGTAATTATAGCTGGTGATATAGTGGATACAGATATAACACCTTTTATTGAAAAGAAGATGGCAAAAGAATTTTCAAGTTTGAAATCTAAGTATGGAACTTACGTGGCTCTTGGAAATCATGATATTATGATGGGCGATTACGAAAAAATAGAAGAAGAATTAAGTAACAATGGTGTTAAGGTACTAAGAGATGAAGCGGTACTTGTTGATGATAGGTTTTATATTATTGGAAGAGACGATATTAGCATAGAGAGAGTTGCTGGTAAAAGAAAAGATTTAAATGAAATTGTTGAAAATATAGATAAAGGGAAATACAAAATAGTAATCGATCATACTCCTAGCTCTATTAAGGATAGTGAAGATATAGGGGCTGATTTACATCTTTCAGGACATACTCATAGAGGTCAAATTGCACCAGCAAATATTATTACTAATAAGATGTTTGAAATAGATTATGGGCATATGAAAAAAGGAAAACTAGATACAGTAGTATCAAGTGGATACGGTACTTGGGGACCACCTATAAGGATAGGTAGCAGAAGTGAAATAGTAAATTTAAAGATTCAATAGGTAGAATAGAAAAATAGTTATAATCACTTCAATAAAAATGCAAATTGAGTTTGACTAAGTTATATAAATTTTATGTAGAAATATAATTTAAATGAAGAGAATTAATTACAATCAATCAGGAGGAAAGGTATGGAAAATATATTACAAAGAAGAAGTATAAGAAAATATACTGACAAAAGTGTAAGTAATGAAGAGGTGGATAACCTTTTAAGAGCAGCAATGGCAGCTCCTTCTGCTGGGAATGAGCAACCATGGGAATTTATAGTATTAAGAGATAAGAGTGTTATGGAAGAAATAACCAAGATCCATCCGTATGCAAAAATGCTTTTAAGTACAGATGTAGCAATTGTTGTTTGTGGAGATATATCAAAGGAAAGATTTAAAGGAAATTGGGTTTTGGATTGCTCTGCTGCAACGCAAAATATTTTGCTTGCTGCACAAGCTACAGGGTTAGGGGCTGTGTGGTTAGGTGTTTACCCTGATAATGAAAGATCAGAGGCTGTCAAGAATATTCTTAATTTACCTTCTAATGTTATACCACTATCTATAATTCCTGTAGGATATCCTGATGAAGAAAAGGATGTACAAGATAGATTCGATAAAACTAGAATTCACAATAATAGGTGGTAACAAAAGAAAATCTTAGAGACGAGGTTTTTAGTTTAGTAAATCTTGTTTCTAAGATTTTTCCATTGTTGACAAGAATAAAAAATAAACATATAATTTGAATATCAAAATATTTCAACGTGAAACTTTTGCAATAACATAATTTGATTGTCAAAATATTTAGTAATAGAACCTTTCTTGTCTAATTCTTTGATTATCAAAATGTTTAATTGTAGAAGTTTTTGTTGAAGAATTAGAGGTGGATCTGTGGAAATCAAGACTTTAAATATTGGTAAATTACAAGCTAAGATACCTATAATCCAAGGTGGAATGGGGGTAGGTGTTTCTTTATCAGGACTTGCTGCGGCAGTAGCAAATGAAGGTGGAATTGGTATTATTTCTGCGGCTCAGGTAGGATATAGAGAACCAGATTTTATTAATAATGCAAAGGAAGCTAACATTAGAGCGTTAAGAGCTGAATTAAGAAAAGCCAGACAGTTATCTCCTGAAGGTATTATTGGAGTAAATGTAATGGTAGCTACCAATAATTATGATGATTTAGTTAAGGTTGCTGTTGAGGAAAAGGCAGATGTAATCATCTCAGGTGCGGGACTTCCAAGCCATTTACCAAAGTTAGTTGAAGGAAGCGAAACAAAGATAGCACCTATAGTATCATCTGGAAAAGCTGCTAAGATTATTACGAAGGTATGGAAAGATAAATATTCGTATCTTCCTGATTTTATAGTAATTGAAGGTCCTGAGGCTGGTGGGCATTTAGGGTTTAAAATGGATGAACTACAAGAACATACAAATGATGATTTAGAGACAATTTTTAAGGATGTAAAAGAAGAACTTAAAGCATTTCAAGAAGATGGAGTTGAGATTCCTATTATAGTTGCTGGTGGTATATACACGGGGCAAGATATTGCAAAATTTTTAAAACTAGGTGCTTCAGGAGTACAAATGGCAACTAGGTTTATTTGCACAGAGGAATGCGATGCAGATATTGAATATAAAAATGCATACATAAAATGCTCAAAGGAAGATATTCAGCTTATTAAGAGTCCAGTTGGTCTTCCAGGTAGAGCTATAAGAAATGAATTTATTGATATTGTAAGTAAAGATAAGATTAAAGTAACAAAGTGTTTTAGCTGTTTAAAGAAATGTAATCCTGCTGATACAATATATTGTATTTCAAAAGCTCTGATAGAATCAGTACAGGGAAATGTTACAGGAGGGCTCCTTTTTACAGGTAGCAATGGATATAGGATGGATAAAATTGTTACAGTTAAAGAATTAATTAATGAATTAACACTTGAGTTAGAAGCTGTTAATTAATAATATGATTTGCATGAGGATAAAGGCTTTATAGCTGTTATCCTCAATTTTGCATTGCGTATACATAAATTGAAATAATTATTATTTATTATAGTTAGGTATATAAGCATTGAGAGTTAACTTTATAGTCGTAAAGATACTTCTCCGGAGATTATAAGTTTTTCATCTCCATCTGCTGTTACTACTAGTAAGGAGCCATCTTCAGTTATATCTTTTACGAAAACAAGAGATTCTTTACCAGCATTAATGATTTTAACTTTTTTATGTAACACAGTAGAAGTTTCTTTATATTTCGCTAGTATATGATCGAATGAACCATTTGTTAAAAATTTAAACCATAAATCTTCAAATATATACAAGAAGTCTGCAAGAATCTTAGATTTATCGAAATTATTGCCATATTCAATGAATAATGAAGATGCTGTTTCTTTCAATTCTAAAGGAAATTGAGAAGCTTTCGTATTTACATTTAGACCTATGCCTAAAATTACAAAATTGACAATGCTATTTAGGCTACTCATTTCCGTTAATATTCCAGCAATTTTTTTATTATTAATTAATATGTCATTTGGCCATTTAATTTGAGAATCTACTCCAGAATTTTTTAATGAATCACAAAGTGCAACGGCAGAAATTAGAGTTATCTTTGGTATGTCTACAAGGTTTATATTAGGTCTTAGAATTAAGGAAAACCATAAGCCACATCCACTAGGAGAATGCCAAGTCCTTCCTAAACGACCTTTGCCATTAGTTTGTTCTTCACTTATAATTAAGAATCCATTTGGATATTTAGATTGATCTTGATTAGCTAATTCTTTAGCTTTTATATTAGTGGAGTCTATTGTAGGTAGGTATAGAAAAGTTTTTCCAAAGCAGCAGGTATTTAAGTTTTCAAGGGTTGATACATAGGATAATTTTCTTTCCAAGAAGCATACCTCCAATGGTAAAATTTTAAAATTTTATTGACAATATATTTTGATTATAGTATATTTTGATTATCAAAACAAGTACTTTGAATTTCAAAGTATTTTTCAAAGGAAGAAGCTTGAAGGAGTTGAACAGGTTGAAAGATAATGAACATTTTCTAAATAAACTTATAGTTGAATTGTTCAATGATGTTCTAGAAATCGAACAAAGCGCATTACAGCAAGGCACATTTTCTGATCTTTCTGTAACGGAAATTCATACTATTGAAGCTATTGGGATGTATCAACCTAGGACTATGTCAGAAGTGGCAGCAGATTTAAGGATTACAGTAGGTACATTGACAACTGCAATAAACAAGCTTATTAAGAAAGGTTACGTATGTAGAAATAGAATAGAAGAAGACAGAAGAGTAGTAATGATTCAGCTTACCAAAAGAGGAAAGCTTGCTTATAGAGTACATCAGAAGTTTCATATGGATATGATAAGAGAAACTATAGAGGGTATCGATGAAGAAGAAGAAAAAGTATTAGTGACTGCTCTAGAAAAAATAAATAATTATTTTAGAAAGAAATATGATTTACATAATGGCAAGGAGTAAAATATGATAACTTCAGAAATTATTGGGACAGGGTCTTACGTACCAGAAAAGATAGTATCAAATGATGATTTGTCTAAAATCATGGATACTAATGATGAATGGATACAAAGCAGATCAGGGATAAGCGAAAGAAGAGTATCTCAAGGTGAGGATACTTCAGATTTATCAGTTAAGGCAGCGATAAAAGCTATGGAAGCTGCAAATGTGGTGGCTACTGATATAGACTTAATAATAGTTGCTACTGTAACCCCAGATATGTATACACCTTCTACTGCTTGTATTGTACAAAAGAAAATTGAAGCTTATAACGCTACAGCATTTGATGTAAGTGCTGCTTGTTCAGGTTTTTTATATGGCGTAAGTATAGCTAATTCAATGATAAAAACAGGACAACACAAGACAGTATTAGTTATCGGTGCTGAAGTTTTATCAAAAGCGATTAATTGGGAAGATAGAGCCACAGCAGTATTGTTTGGTGATGGTGCTGGTGCAGTAATTATGAAGGCTAGTGAAAATAGGGGAGTTAAAGGTATATATACAATGTCTGAGGGAGACAAAGGAGAGAATCTAGAGATAGGAGCTAAAGAAGTAAAAAATCCTTTTCTAGATGAAAAAGTTGATAACTCTAAATACAACTACATTGCTATGAATGGTCGAGAAGTTTTTAAGTTTGCAACTAAAGCAATGGTAACAGCAGTTGAAAAAATACTTTTAGAAACTAAAGAAGATCTTTGTAATATTAAATGTATTATTCCTCATCAGGCAAATTATAGAATAATTCAATATGTAAGTAAAAAGATGGATATTCCAATTGAACATTTCTATATAAATTTAGATAAGTATGCAAATACGTCTGCTGCTACTATTCCAATAGCATTAGATGAAGCTGTTAGAGTAGGTAGGATAAAAAAAGGCGATAAAATTATTTTAGTGGGCTTTGGTGGAGGTCTTACATACGGTGCTGCGCTTATTGAATGGTAAAAAAATAAAATTATGATAAATGGAGGAAATGGAAATGGTATTTGAAAAGATTAAGGAAATAATATGTGATCAATTAGGTGTGGACGAGGATCGTATAACACTTGAAACTACATTCGAAGAATTAGGAGCTGATTCTTTAGATTTATTTCAGGTAATAATCGAAATAGAAGAGGCATATAATATTCAGCTTGAAGAAGCAGAAAGTATTAAAACAGTTAATGATGCAGTGGAATATGTTGAATCAAAAATAGAAAATTAAAAATCTAGGTCAGATATCTTATCTGATCTATTTAATAGGGAGAATTATAATTATGAGGTCAAGAATAACGGAAATTCTAAATATTAAACATCCAATAATACAAGGAGGCATGGCGTGGATCGCTGATGCATCTTTAGCAGTCTCTGTAAGTGAGGCAGGGGGATTAGGCATCATAACAGGAGCAGCACCTATTGAATGGATAAGAGAAGAAGTAAGGAAGGCTAAAGCGAATACAAATAAGCCTTTTGGAGTAAATGTGATGCTTATGGCGCCAAATGCAGATGATGTAGCTAAACTTATCTGTGAAGAAGGTGTAAAGGTAGTTACAACTGGAGCAGGGAGTCCAGGAAAGTATATGGAGATGTGGAAAAGTCATGGAGTGAAGGTAATCCCAGTTGTAGCCTCTGTAGCATTAGCTAAAAGAATGGAGAATGCTGGAGCAGATGCAATAATTGCAGAAGGTATGGAATCAGGCGGTCACATAGGTCAGTTAACGACTATGGCCCTTGTACCACAAGTAGTAGATGCTGTTTCAATACCAGTTATTGCAGCTGGAGGAATTGGTGATGGAAGAGGATTTTCGGCAGCTATGATGTTAGGCGCTGAAGGGGTACAGATAGGCACTAGATTCTTAGTAGCAAAGGAATGTACTGTTCATGAGAATTATAAAAATATGGTTTTAAAAGCAAAGGATATAGATACAGATGTTACTGGAAGGGTAACAGGGCATCCTGTAAGAGTTGTAAGGAATAAACTTTCAAGAAAACTTCTGGTATTGGAAAAAGAGGGTGCAACAAAAGAGGATATAGAAAAGGCTGGAACTGGTGCACTTGCTAAAGCTGCAAGAGATGGAGATGTTGAGTTTGGATCAGTTATGGCTGGTCAAATCACAGGGTTGGTTAAGAAAGAACAGAGTTCAAAAGAAATTATTGAAGAAATTTTAAAAGAGGCAGATTTAATTATAAGTAAGTTCTCAGATATAAAAATTCTTTAATTATCTTATATTTTATAGCAGGATAATAAGAATAGAGTAGAGGTAGAAACTATGAGGAAAATAGCATTTTTATTCGCAGGTCAAGGTGCTCAGTATGTTGGAATGGGTAAAGACTTATATGAAAATATACCGAGTTGTAGGGACGTTTTTGAGGAAGCAGATAAAGTTTTAGGCTTTAAGATATCAGAAATTTGCTTTAATGGACCTGTAGAAGATTTGAATAATACAGAGAATACTCAACCTGCAATAGTTACAGTAAATATGGCTGTACTCAAAGCTTTAGAGGAAAATGGTATAAAAGCAGAGGTATCAGCAGGATTAAGTCTTGGAGAATATTCAGCTTTAATTTATGGGGGAGCTATGAAGTTTGAAGAAGTAGTACCTCTAGTGAAAAAAAGAGGAAGATTCATGCAGGAAGCTGTGCCTGTTGGAATAGGTGGTATGGCAGCGATTATAAAGCTTAAGGATGAGGAAGTTATTGAAATCTGTAAAGAAGCTTCAACCGTTGGACTAGTTCAAGGTGCTAATTTTAATTGTCCAGGACAGGTAGTAGTTGCTGGAGTTAATGCTGCAGTAGATAAAGCTGTAGAATTAGCTATTGAAAAGGGTGGTAGAGGCAAGAAACTTCCTGTTAGCGCTCCATTCCATTGTTCTTTGTTAGAACCAGCAGCAGTGAAGCTAGAACAGGAACTTAAAAATATAGACATAAAAACCTTAAGTAAGCCTACTTATTCAAATGTTACTGGTGATACATATAAGGAGGATTCAAATATTCTTGCATCTCTTAGAGATCAAGTAATGAGTTCAGTATTGTTTAGCAATATAATTAGCAATATGATAGCTGTTGGTGTGGATACTTTTATTGAAGTTGGACCAGGAAAAACATTAAGTGGATTTGTAAAGAAGATTAGTAAAGATGTTGATATTTTGAATATAGAAAATATGGATACCTTAAATAAGGCAATTGCTTTTATAAAGGAGTCGTAGGGAGGAAAAATATGTTAGCTGGACAATGTGCAATTGTTACAGGAGCAACTAGAGGAATAGGAAGAGCTATTGCTACAAAACTTGCTACTTCTGGTGCTAATGTAGTGGTTAATTATAGAAGTAATACTGAGGAAGCAGAAAAACTTAAAACTGAGTTAGAAGCTCTAGGTGTTAAAATTCTTTTAGTTCAAGGTGATATAAGCAAAGATGAAGAGGCTAAAAAACTTATCCTTGCAGCAAAAGATGCCTTTGGCAAAATAGATATTCTTGTTAATAATGCAGGAATAACAAAGGATGGATTGATCATGAGAATGAAAGAAGAGGATTTCGATAAGGTTATTGAAGTAAATCTTAAGGGAACCTTCAATTGTTCAAAACATGTAACTTCAGTTATGATAAAGCAGAAATACGGGAAAATAATAAATATTTCTTCTGTAGTAGGTATTGTAGGAAATGCAGGTCAAGTAAATTATTCAGCATCAAAGGCTGGAATAATTGGAATGACAAAGTCTTTAGCTAAAGAACTTGGTAGCAGAGGCATAAATGTAAATGCTGTAGCCCCAGGATATATAGTGACAGATATGACAGAAGAATTATCGGAAAAGATAAAAGAAGAAACTAAAAATTCCATACCATTAAAAAGATTAGGAGAGCCTGAGGATGTAGCTGAACTAGTGGCTTTCTTAGCATCAAAGTCATCGGATTATATTACAGGTCAAGTCATTAATGTTGATGGCGGAATGGTCATATAGAGAGGTGAATTTATGGATAGAAGAGTAGTAATTACAGGAATAGGAGCAGTAACTCCAATAGGTAATGATGTAAGTACATTTTGGAATAATAGTAAGAATGGTGTTTGTGGTATTGATTTTATAAAAGGTTTCGATACAACAGATTATCAAGTTAAAATAGCAGGTGAAGTTAAGAACTTTGATCCAACGGAAGTAATGGATGCAAAAGAAGCAAAGAGAATGGATAGATTCTCGCAGTTGGCTATAGCCGCTACAGATGAAGCACTTAAAATGTCTAAGCTAGATCTTGATGCAGAAGATAGATATAGAGTTGGTGTTATTGTTGGTTCTGGTATTGGTGGTTTTAGTACTATGGGAAACGAATTTGAAAAGCTATTTTCAAAAGGTCCTAAAAAAGTTTCTCCATTTTTTATACCAATGTCTATTATCAATTTAGCTTCAGGAAATATTGCGATAAAGTATGGAGCAAAAGGTATTAGTAATGCTTCTGTTACAGCTTGTGCAACTGGAACTAATTCAATTGGTGATGCTTTTAGAAATATAAAGCATGGCTATGCAGATGTAATGATAACTGGTGGAGCAGAAGCACCAATTACAGGAATGAGTGTTGCTGGATTTACTAATTTGAAAGCATTAAATACTTCTAATGATATAAATAAAGCATCGATACCTTTTGATAAAGAAAGAAGTGGCTTTGTAATGGGTGAAGGTGCAGGAATTCTTATATTAGAGAGCCTTGAACATGCTCAAAGTAGGGGAGCAACTATTCTTGCAGAAGTAGTTGGATATGGTTCAACTTGTGATGCATATCATATGACATCACCAGATCCAGAAGGTGTAGGTGCTGCTAAGGCTATGGAGCTTGCTATAAAGGAAGCTGGAATAGAAAATAACGAAATTTCTTATATAAATGCTCATGGAACAAGTACTCCATACAATGATAAGTTTGAAACTATAGCTATTAAAAAGGTATTTGGAGATAACGCATATAATATACCAGTTTCATCTACAAAGTCTATGACAGGTCACCTACTTGGTGCAGCAGGCGCTGTTGAATCAATTGTTTGTATAAAAGCTTTAGAGGAAGGCTTTATACCTCCAACTATTGGCTATAATACTAAAGACGAAGAGTGTGATTTAGACTATGTGCCAAATGAAGGAAGATCTTCTGAACTTAAATATGCATTATCTAATTCATTAGGCTTCGGAGGACATAACGCTACTTTGGTATTTAAAAAGTGGGAGATAGGTGAATAGGTTATGGATATTGAAAAAATTAAACAGCTTATTGATGCAGTTAATACTTCAGAATTAGCATTTTTCGAATTTTCATCATCTGAATATCATGTGAAAATGGATAAATCTTTAACTAGAAATAGTAAGGAAGCTGAGGATGTAGTACCTAAACAAAGTAAGATAACTCCTGTAGACAAGATAGTGGAAGAAACTACTGTTGTTAAGAGGGTTGAAACTGAGGAAACTCTTATAGCTACTGATAGTGAAACTCTTGTGATGGAGGATCTTAAAGTTATAGGATCTCCAATGGTAGGGACTATTTACAATGCACCAAGTCCTGAGGCTGAAGTTTTCGTAGAAGTAGGCCAGAGAATTAAAACGGGAGAAATTCTTTGTATTATTGAAGCTATGAAGCTTATGAATGAAATTGAAGCAGAAGTTTCTGGAGAAGTGGTAGAGATACTATTTAAAAATGGTGATATGGTAGAGTATGGTCAGCCATTATTTAAAATAAGGGAGAATTAACATGTTAACAATAAATGAGATTAAGGAAATAATTCCACATAGATATCCATTTTTATTAATCGATAGAATAGAAGAAATTGTTGAAGGTACTAAAGCTGTAGGTTATAAGAATGTAACTGTAAATGAACCATTTTTTCAAGGACACTTTCCACAAGAACCTATTATGCCAGGAGTATTAATAGTTGAGGCATTAGCTCAAACTGGAGCAGTTGCAATCTTAAGTATGGATGAGTTTAAAGGAAAAACTGCTTATTTTGCAGGAATTAATAAGATAAGATTTAAAAAGAAAGTTGTTCCAGGAGATGTCTTGAAGTTAGAAACTGAGATAATTAAATTGAAGGGATCTATTGGAATAGGTAAAGTCTTGGCTACAGTTGAAGGGGAAAAGGCTTGTGAGGGAGAAATCTTATTTGCTATAGGTTAGGTGAGAATATGATAAAGAAAGTTCTAATCGCTAATAGAGGAGAAATTGCAGTAAGAGTTATCAGAGCTTGTAGAGAAATGGATATAGCAACTGTTGCTGTATATTCAGAAGCTGACAAGGATGCTCTTCATGTAAAACTTGCTGATGAAGCAGTTTGCATAGGACCAGCAACATCAAGAGATAGCTATCTTAATATTCAAAATATATTAAGTGCCTGCATTTTAACAGAGGCTGATGCAATACATCCTGGTTTTGGGTTTTTGTCTGAAAACAGTAGGTTTGCTAAGATGTGTGAAGAATGTAATATAAAATTCATAGGACCAAACTACAAAGCCATAGATCTTATGGGAAACAAAGCTAGAGCAAGAGAAATAATGAGAGAAGCAGGTGTTCCTATAGTTCCCGGCTATGAAGGTGCGATACGAGATGAAGAGCATGCACTAGAGATTGCAAAGGAAATAGGTTTTCCTGTTATGGTAAAAGCTGCTTCTGGTGGTGGCGGTAAAGGAATAAAAATAGTTTATAAAGAGGAAGATTTAGCTTCAAGCTATAATACGGCTAAAGCTGAATCAAAAGCAAACTTTGGTGATGATACTATGTATATTGAAAAGTATATAGAGAAACCAAAGCATATAGAAATTCAAATCCTCGGAGATGATTATGGAAATGTTGTACATCTTGGAGAGAGAGATTGTTCGGTACAAAGAAAGAATCAAAAGGTCATAGAAGAGGCTCCATCTACAGTTTTATCAGAAGAAACTAGACAGATCATGGGTGAGATAGCCAAAAAAGCGGCAAAGGCTGTAAATTATAATAGTGTAGGAACCATAGAATTCCTTTATGATATAAATGGTAATTTCTACTTCATGGAAATGAATACAAGAATTCAAGTAGAGCATCCTATAACAGAGATGGTTACAGGAATAGATTTAGTAAAAGAACAGATAAATGTAGCTAGTGGTATGGCGATATCCTTTGCACAGGAGGACATTTCGATTAAAGGACACTCGATCGAGTGTAGAATAAATGCTGAGGATCCTAATGAAAACTTCAGACCTTGTCCTGGATTGATTGAAGAAGTGAATTTTCCAGGAGGGTTAGGGGTAAGGGTAGATACTGCAATCTATGGAGGATATAAGATTCCGCAGTTCTATGATTCAATGATTGGTAAACTTATCGTCTATGGGAGAAATAGAGATGAGGCAATAAGAAGAATGAAAAGAGCCTTAGCAGAGTTTATTGTAGTCGGAGTTGTCACCAATGTAGATTTACATTTTTCTATATTAAATCATGAGGATTTCGTTAACGGAAGTTATAATACTCTATTTTTAACGGATAAGTTGGTGAATAAATGATGCTTAAAGATTTGTTAGGTAAGAGGAAATACGCTACTGTTAGTAAAGTTAATTTAGAAAGAAGATTAGATGATATAGAAAAACCAAACATACCAACTGGTATGTGGAGTAAGTGTACAGAATGTTCTAGCATTGTATACACTGAGGATTTAAGCAATAATATGAATGTTTGTCCGAAATGTGGGTATCATATGAAAATATCTGCTATGGAAAGGATAAAATATATCTTTGACAAGGATACCTTTAAGCAGATAGATTCAGAAGTTGTAGGGAAAAATCCTTTAGAATTTGAAGGCTATGAAGAGAAGTTAGCAAAGGCTAGAGAAGCCACAAGTTTAAAGGAAGCTGTAGTTACAGGATATGGTACAGTAGGCGGAAATCCTGTAGTTACAGCAATAATGGACAGTAACTTTATGATGGGGAGCATGGGAACAGCTGTAGGTGAAAAGATTACTAGAGCCATTGAATATGCGACTTCAAAAAGATTACCTATTATTATTTTTACTACATCTGGAGGAGCTAGAATGCAAGAAGGAATCTTTTCCTTAATGCAAATGGCAAAGGTTAGTGGTGCTGTAGCTAAGCATGGAGATACAGGGTTATTATATATAACAGTAATTACTCATCCTACAACAGGTGGGGTAACAGCGAGCTTTGCTATGGAAGGAGATATCATTATAAGTGAGCCTAAAGCACTTATAGGTTTTGCAGGAAGAAGGGTAATTGAAAGCACTATAAATGAGAAATTACCTGAAAACTTTCAAAGTGCAGAGTTTCTATTTCAAAAAGGGTTTATCGATAAGATAGTGGATAGAAGGAATATGAAAACCGTACTTTCTAAGATATTAACTCTTCATGAGGTGAGAAAATGAATGCTTGGAAAAAGGTAACTATAGCAAGATTGAATGAAAGACCTAATGCTAAATTTTATATACAGAGTATTTTTGATAAATTTATCGAATTTCACGGAGATAGATCCTTTGGTGATGATAAAGCTATTATTGGTGGTATAGGTTCTATAGGCAATGTGAATATAACAGTTATTGGAATAGCAAAAGGACAAAACACTAAGGAGAATCTTGAGCGAAATTTTGGTATGCCACATCCGGAAGGCTATAGAAAAGCTTTAAGGCTTATGAAGCAAGCTGAGAAGTTTAAAAGACCAGTAATTTGTTTTGTAGATACACCAGGGGCTTTCTGTGGAGTTGAAGCAGAAGAAAGAGGTCAAGGATATGCAATTGCACAAAATTTAGTAGAAATGATGACATTAAAAACACCTATTATTTCTATTTTTATTGGAGAAGGTGGAAGTGGAGGGGCATTAGCACTAGGTGTAGCTGATAGAGTATGGATGCTTGAAAATTCTATATATTCTATTTTGTCTCCAGAGGGTTTTGCATCTATTTTATGGAAGGATGCATCGAGAGCTAAAGACGCTGCAAATGCGATGAAAATTACTGCTAATGAGTTATTGGACTTTGGAATAATAGATAAAGTAATAAAGGAGCCTTTTGGTGGAGCTCACAAAAATCCAGAGGTAATGGCAAAAGATTTAAAGCAACAGTTAATAGAAGAAATAGAAGTGTTAAGAACTATGAACTTAGAAGAACTAATGAAAATGAGATATGATAAATTTCGTAATATGGCATAAATAACAAGCTTTTTCATGATTGTGTGTATTTCAATAAAGACGTTTCATAGGCATATTGATTTTTCAATATGCCTATGGCTTTTGACATAATTTTAATAATTAAGATTATGTATAGTGTATATGAATTTCAGTTTTTTAAAAAGTTATATTTTAATGTTTTATAAAGATTTCTTTGTTTGTTGTCAAAAGACTAGATGAAGAAAATCCGTGTTCAAGGATACTATTTGGTTCTATTTATAAATAGTTTGATTAAAGCAAGTTTACCTTCGAAATATAATATAAAAGTACTATACAAAATTTATATTTAACTTGAGCATGAAAAGCTACGGTGCTAGAATAACATATGTGATAATAAAAATATAATGTAGGTAAAATTACTGAGAGGGTTTAATAGTTATTATTAGTAATTTTAAGACGTAAATACATTAAAATGTGAGGTATAGATAATGAGAAATGACTCTATGATCAAAAACATCCTTACTATTATAGGTGGAATAGTACTGCTTTTTACGATTGTTAGTATTACTTGGTGGTTAGTTAAATCAATAGTTAAATGGGGCATAATTATATTAATAGTTGGTGGGGCAGGCTATTTTATAGCTAATCAATTTAAAAAGCTTGGTTAATTTAGAGTTATCAATGAGGAATTGGTGAGTAGTCAGTGTTTATATGCATTGTCTGCTTTTTTTCTGTACGAATAAAATTTAAGGACTCTATTAATGTGTAAAGGTAAAGATTCTTTTAGATAAAGATTAACTTTGGTATTTACATTTGTATTTAATAGGAGTAGAATAGTAAAAATGAACGGAGGTTTTCTTTTGTGCAATACTTAAAGGAAGAAACAAAGAACAAAATCATTTCCGAAGCTTTAAAGGAATTTAAACTTAAAGGATACAATAAGTCGTCTGTTAGAACTATAGCTAAAAATTCTGAAACCTCTGTGGGGAATATATATAAATATTTTGACAGTAAAGAGGATTTGTATAAGACATTAATTGGAGATGTATATAATAAAATAGTAGAATATATTACAGCCCTTGAGAATGTTAAGTTAGACGAGAAGGCAGAATACATATTTATTGAGCTCTTAGAGAAAATAATGAAGGTATTCGAGACTAAAAGCACAGAACTTGCTATATTATTTAACGGTAGTGAAGGGACTATATATGAAAATTGTAAAACATTCTTTGCTGAATGGGTAACAGGGACTGTAACAAAAAAACTTAATTATGACCTCTCTTTTAAGGGAAAAAAGCTTAAGGATAATTTTATAATTTATCTTTTAGCATGTAATTTAGTAGAAAGCGTAGCTATTATACTAAATGAAAAAGAGGATGGGAGAGAAGTTAAAAGATATATAAATAATATTATAGATATTTTGTTTTGTGATATAGATGACAAGTTAGATATAGAAGATTGTTAAAAGATATGCTACCAATACTTCAAGAGGGTAGCTATTACCATAGAAGTGAACAAATGTTCATTAAAGAGATGAGGAGGGCAAAAGTGGATAAATTTATAGAATTAAAAAATGTTAAAAAGAGTTATACTATGGGAGAGGTTGCAATAACTGCTGTTTCTGATGCATCTTTCTCAATAGATAAGGGTGAATTCGTTATAATACTTGGAGCAAGTGGAGCAGGAAAAACTACCATCTTAAATCTTTTAGGTGGTATGGATCAAGTAACTAGTGGTAGTATATTTGTTGATGGTAATGAAATTAGTAAATATAATGAAAAGCTTCTTACCAAATATAGGCGTGAAGATATAGGCTTTGTATTTCAATTTTACAATCTAGTTCAAAATCTTAATGCCTTAGAGAATGTTGAATTAGCAGTGGAAATATGTAAGAATCCTATGAATCCAGAAGAGGTATTAAAAGAAGTTGGATTAGGGCATAGGATGGAAAACTTTCCAGCACAGCTTTCTGGTGGAGAGCAACAAAGAGTATCTATTGCAAGAGCATTAGCAAAAAATCCAAAACTACTTCTTTGTGATGAACCAACAGGAGCGTTAGATTATAACACTGGTAAATCTATTTTGAAACTTTTATCAGATACTTGTAAACAATATAAAATGACTGTAGTAATAATAACGCATAATTCAGCTATAGCACCTATTGCTGATAAAGTAATTCATGTAAAGAATGGAACTGTAGAGAGTATAACAAAAAATGAAAATCCTGTTTCAATAGAAAGCATAGAGTGGTAATTATGAAGAAGACTTTTATAAAAAATATATTTAGAGATGTAAAAAAGACGATATCAAGATTTATTTCTATAGTTATAATAATTGCAATCGGCGTATCTTTTTATGGAGGAATAAGAGCAACAAGTCCAGATATGAAGAGATCAGCAGATTTATATCTTAAAGATAGTAACTTCATGGATTTTAAAATTATCGGTACTATGGGTATCACAGATGATGATATTGATGCAGTTAGTAATCTAAAAAGTATATCTTCAGTAGAAGGGGCTTATTCCTTGGATGCAGTAGTAGAACAAGGAGAGACAGGCCTAGTTGTAAATATCAATTCTTTGCCTAAAGAGGATGGTATAAATACTATAACTATCGTAGAAGGAAGCAAACCTAAGAATGATAATGAGATAGTAGTTGAGGAGAGATTTTTAAAGGAAAACTCTTTAAGCATAGGAGATACAATAAAGCTTAACTCCGGTAATAAAACTGATATTAAAGATAAGTTGAGAAATAATGAGTTTAAGATAGTTGCATCAGCACAATCGCCATTATATTTATCTATAAACAGACAACTAAGTTCTGTTGGAAATGGAACAGTTAAAGGTTTTGTTTATATACTGCCAGAGGTTTTTAAAAGCTCTGTTTATACAGAAATGTATATAAAAGCAGATTATGAAGAAGCTGATACTAGTTTCTATAAGAATAATGATTATAAGCATGTAATAGACGATTTAAATCAAGAAATAGAAATATTAGGAGAAGAACAGAGTAGTAATAGATATGATGAAATTATTAAAGCAAGCTATGGTCAGACTCAAGGCTTACTGAAGCCACAGTGGTATATTTTTGATAGAGATGATAATGTGGGATACAAAGGCTATAGTGAAGACAGTACCAGAATAGATACTATTGGAAAAGTATTTCCACTAATATTCTTCCTTGTAGCAGCTCTTGTAAGCTTAACAACAATTACAAGGATGGTCCAGGAGAATAGAACAGAAATAGGTACTTTTAAAGCTTTAGGTTATCCGAAAGTAGCTATAGTTTCCCACTATTTGCTTTATGGATTATTTGCTAGTGTACTTGGAAGTTTAATTGGAATATCTTTTGGATTTAAAACCTATCCGCCGATTATTATGAGTGCTTATGGAGAAATGTATGCAATTCCAATTAAGTTAACACCAGTAATTTTATCATTGTCTATTGAAGCTTCACTATTGGCTATAGCATTTACAACTATTTCAGCTATAGCAGCTACAATTGAAGAGTTGAGAGAAGTTCCAGCTTCTCTTATAAGACCAAAACCACCTAAGGTTGGAAAGAAAATTTTCTTGGAGAGAATCAACTTTATATGGAGACGTCTGAAGTTTACAAGGAAAGTTACTGCAAGAAATATATTTAGATATAAGCAAAGGCTTTTAATGACGGTCATTGGTATAGCAGCATGTACAGGACTTATGTTAACAGGTTTTGGAGTTAAAAGTAGTATAGATGTTTCATTAAGAAGACAATTTGATAAAATATATAAGTATGATATGCAGACTTTATTAAATACTAAATTAAATGATGAAGAAAAGACAAAGTTAAATGATAAAGTACTTAGAGATAATAACATTGAATCTACGTTGTTTACCTATACAACTAATGGTACTGTATCAGATGATTCCTCTTCTGGGGAAGATGCATATATAATGGTGCTGGATAATGATGAAAATGTAGGGGAATATATTAATTTGATCATGGATGATGAAACTGTAACACTTGAAGATGAGGGTGTTATTTTAACAAAGAAACTTTCAAAGTTGTTAGGTAAGAAAGTTGGAGATACAGTAGAAATTACTATAAATGATAAAAAGGCAGAAGCAAAGGTTTCAGCAGTAACAGAGCAATATATGCAACACTTTGTATATATGTCCCCAAAATATTATGAAGAGATTACAGGGGAGAATTTAGCATATAATAGTTTTTATGCTTTGCTAAATAGTAATAGCTCAGCTGATGAAGAAAAAACTTCAAACCTATTATCAGACGTAGATGAAATAAACTCTACAAGCTTTAATACAAATCTTCAAGAAGAGTATAGTAAGAATATGAACAGCCTTACAACTGTGGTTATAGTGCTAATAATTTCAGCAGGATTGTTGGCTTTCGTAGTTATATACAATCTTACTAATATAAATATCTCTGAAAGAAAGAGAGAGCTTGCAACAATAAAAGTTTTAGGTTTTTATAATAATGAACTTGCATCATATATATATAAAGAAAATATTATATTAACGATAATAGGAATTGTTGCTGGGATATTCATGGGAATAGCTATGAATAATTTTGTTTTAGCAAGTGCAGAAACAACGACAATGCTTATGGCTAGAGTAATAAAGACACAATATTTTTTCTTTTCTGCTTTATTAACGCTTGTATTTTCACTAATAGTTAATTTAGCTATGTATAATAAGTTCAAAAAAATAGATATGGTTGAATCTCTAAAGAGTGCAGAATAATAACAAGACATCATATCAAAATTAGATGAATAATTTTTAAATTATTTTAAGTATGAAAAGGAGTAACCTCAGAATGTATATGCATTTTGACGTTGCTCCTTTCTTTTGTTTATCAGGATATAATATTTAGTACATTGAAAATAAAAGTATACATACTTATATTTTCATAGTGACATTGTGGAGAGTGATTGTGACAGTTCTAGTGGTAACATGATTCTTAATTGTGTATAGGGAAATTAAGCAATATTGGTTTATAGGTGAAAATACAGAAAACAATATAATTTATTAATTAAATTAAATATCATGGTGAGTGTATTAAGATTAGTAAAAAAGTCGAAAGGAAAACATTGACTTGGAAGTTTTGTGCAAATATTATAGTTATATGGATATATATTAATATCTAAAAAATATTAAGGGGGGACAAATATGGAAGGATTTAAACCAATTAAGGATTTAGAAAACATCAATGGTGGTATATTACCTATAAACGTAATTTGCTATGGTGTTGTATTTATAAATCCAGTAACAACAATAGCTACAACAATAGCCAATGCAGTAAAGAAGTCTTAATTACTCCAGTAATAAAGTAAAAAGTTACATAATAAAATAATTATTATATAATTTTTTGTATACTAAGAAAATTTTTAGTTAAGATAATTTTGTTAGTATTGGTTAACCAGTTAATAAAAGAACTTATTCTTAATAATATTATTGAGAATAAGTTCTTTTATTCTTAATACACGGTTTTAGACTTACAGGAGTTTTTTGTTAATAAATTTTAGATTTAAAGTGAAATAAATTATAGATTTAGTTGCGATTAATTACAAAAAAACTCATATAATTTAATTTGTTGTTCAAATTCAGTGTAAATAAGATATATAATTTGATAATTATTAACAAAAAGTACGTTGACTTCTTTCGATTAAGGAATTATTGTGTAAATATAGGAATAAAGGGTATAAATTCTCTAAATATAATTACATATGAAAGATTAAAAGGATATATATAAATTAACTTTTTATGAAAGGGGGTGAATTACATGGAAGGATTCATTGATATCAAAGACCTAAATAAAATCAATGGTGGGGCAGTAAAGATTTCTAAGGAAGTACTTATAGTATATGGAGTTAGACCACCAAGTTCTGGAGGTACTGTTATAGCATAATAATCTTTACATCAAAATATTTAGTGTTTAAAAATATGAAACCAAATAGTTTTATAGTATTGATATTGATTTAGCTAGCAGAAGATAAAGAAAATTACGAATGTTTAAAGTAGTAAAGAGATATTATCTACTGCTAGCTGTGTTTAAGATATATACGCATAGTGGTTTGGTAAAATAATAAAGCATATATAGTAGTTTCTTAACTAAATAAGTTAGAAAAGTTATGTGTTTTTAACATAGTAAATAAGACTGATATAAGAACAAATCAATATAGATTTAAGGGAGAAAAAATTATGATTAATCAACCTATTACATCAGTATGGGAAATAACAATGGGCTGTAACATGCGTTGTAAGCATTGTGGATCTATTTGTGAAAATCCATTACCAGATGAATTAACAACAGAAGAAGCATTAGATTTATGTAGGCAACTTGGAGAATTAGGTATGCAATACATAACACTTTCTGGTGGTGAACCAACTACTAGAAAGGATTGGCACCTTATTGCAAAGGAACTTACGAAAAATGGAGTTATCCCAAATATAATAACAAATGGATGGTTAGTTACTGAAGAAATAGCAAAGTTAGCAGCTGAAGCTGGTGTTGGAACAGTGGCTATAAGTTTAGATGGGTTAGAAGAGCATCATGATTATATGAGAAAACCAGGTTCTTTTGCTCGATCTTCTCAATCATTAAAGTATTTAAAAGATGCCGGAATAGCTACGTCTGTAATAACTACGATAAGTACAGAAAACTTACTTATGCTAGGAGAAATGAAAGAAAAATTTATTGAAATGGGCGTAAGTCAATGGCAACTACAAATCGCATTACCGATGGGGAGTTTTAAAGATAGAAAAGAAACAACTCTTGCACCTTCTCAAATTGATGATGTTATAAACTTTGCATATGAAACAATGCTAGAAGATAGAATTGCTGTAGACTTAGCAGATTGTTTAGGATATTTCAATATAAAAGAAATAAAGGTTAGACAAAAAAGAGCTGGTAATGAGAATGCTTTTTGGACAGGCTGTGGAGCTGGAAAGACATCATTTGGTATTTTGCATAATGGTGATATCGTAGGCTGTACTTCAATTCGTGAACAAAAATATATAGAAGGAAATATCCGTGAAACTTCTTTAAAAGATATTTGGGAAAAAGAAAGTAACTTTGCATGGAATAGAGAGATGTCTAGAGATAAGTTAAGTGGTGTCTGTAAAACTTGTACTTATGGAGACTATTGTCATGGAGGATGCTCAAACACCCGTATATCTATTGGTGGAGATATGTATGCAGAAAATACCCACTGTTCATATAATTATGCAGTAGCATGTGAGATGAAAAAGTTATCAGATAATATAGATACCCTAAAGGCTCAAGCAGAAGAATATTTAAAGGAATCTAATTTTGAGATGGTGTTACATGCTTGTGAAAGACTTATAAGTAAAGATGAAAGTGAGAAATTATTAAGCGATTATGCTCTAGCTGCATACATGACTGGAAATTATAAACTATGTGTTGAATTAAATGACAAAATTTTAAATAAAGACTCAAATCACGTTTATGGATTAAAAGGATTAGGGTTAGCACTTTGTAAGCTTGAAAGAATAGAGGAAGGTATTGAAAACCTAAAGAAAGCTTCAGAGTTATCTCCAGAAGGCTATGTAGATCCATATCACGACTATATAATAGTTCTATTCCAATTAGGAAGAATTGAAGAAGCTAAGGAAGTCTTAAAGAAGGCGCAAGAAAAACATAAACAATGTGCTAAGGAGCTTGCACGAGAATTCAAAGAGATAATGCTTGCATAAATATAGAAAGGAGGTGAGAAAATGAAAGGATTTGTTGATATAAAAGAAGTAGTTTCAATCAACGGAGGAGATAGCTTAGTAAGTTCGATAATAGCTGCAAATGAAGCAATAACTCTTAAGTATGGTGTTGTAGTTAGGCCACCTGTTGTAAAGTATGGTGTTAGACCCTTATATGGAATTTATCCAGTTACTATAACAAAATAGGGAAAAGCAAGAGCATCGACATAAAGATATGATATGTAAGTATCTATAAAAGTGAATTTTACAGACAATTCTTTAGTTGTAACGCGATGCAGCTATAATTCCTTATATATGTTTCAATAAAGATTCTAAATAGAATTTGTTTTTCTTTTAGTAATTAGATAAATTTTCGATTTGATTTCAAGAAATGAAACATATATATTTCTTTATTTATTAATTAGAGGAGGAATTAGAATGAAAGGTTTTATAGAAATTAGAGAAATAGAAAAACTGCAACAAGTAAATGGGGGATCTTGGTTCTCACGTTTAGTAAAAAAGATAATTCCTAAAAGACCAACAGTATTGTATGGAATTGATTTCTAGTAAGTAGAAATGAAATCCTATAGAATGATTATAAAAAACATTCTATAGGATTTTTCTATTATGTTATAAATGGACATTCAAAAGACTTTCATTGCCAATAGATAAGTAGTCAATTTGATATTGCAGAAATTACATTACTATTGCAAATTTGCACAAAACTAGACGTTTTGTTATTGTATATATTTATTCCAAAGTTATATTGTCCACGTATATTGCCGATGTTCCTGAAGAATTTGAACCACCGATAAATTCAACTCCAACTTCCTTAATTTGTGACGTATTTATAATGTTTGCCAAATTTAATGTTAGAGTTGTTGAACTGGTGTTAACAATTACAGAACCACCATCATACCAAGTATATGAGTTTCCTGTTTTTACATATAATTTTGCAGTAAGTCCAGAACCTAAGTTACCCCATGAAGCAACTTTAACTCTTGCTTTTAAGGTTTTGTATCCTGAATAGTTATCACTTATCGGATTATACAGATAGTATTTAGTGCCACTAGAAAGTGTTATATTTCCTTTCAGCGAATAAGATCCTTTGTCACTCCATTCATTAACAGACCATGGACCAGTGACATTTGTATTTCCAACCCAACCTTGATTACTATTTTCGAAGTTATACTTAGTTAATGCACTAGATGTAGCTGAAGAATCACTCTTTGTGAAAAGCAAAGAACCATTTATATTATTAAAAGGTGCATAAGCTCCATCCCAAGTTATGAAATAGCTAGCTCCAGTATATTTATTATTTATAGCATTATTCCATAAAGAATAATCAAATTTTTTAAGTTGTTGATTATTACTATTTACATATGCGCCGCCTACAGCTGGTCCAACTTCACTGAAACCAATGATTTTTCCCTTATTAATAAGTGCATTATATGCGGTTTGAATTGCGCTATCATTTTCAGGATCATCGCTATAAGCATCGATTCCTATCCAAGTTACTGTTGAACTATCAGGATAATAGTCAGCAGCCTTATCTCCTTTATTCGGAGCATAGACGAATTTAACATTTGTTAGTTTTTTGTAGTTAATAATATAATCATATAAGTTGTACCAAAGTGTTTTGAAATCAGTTGTGTCTTGAGCACCCCACCAGAACCAACCATAATTCATTTCATGGAATGGTCTATAGTATACAGTAGTACCTAGATCAGCTAATCCAGCAGCAATCTTATCTATCTCTGCTTTATATGTTTGTAACATTACAGAACTTGAAGTTGTAATGTTTTGTATTTTTTGATTAGCTAAAATATCAAAATCTGAAGCAGACAATAAGGTGTTAACATTTCCGCCTTTTGGATTTGGCATGTGACAAGATACTGAGATAGTCTTTCCTAAGTTTTTAACAGTGCTATTAGAACTATAACTTATCATGTTAGCACCAGTTGAGCCATTCCAATTGCAATAGTCAAGAGATACAATATCTGGGCTGTAGGTACTTACGCCAGTGGTGCTTATACCACCATCATAACCGAGAAACATTCCTGTTTTGCAAGTGCTGCTAACAGCATAAACAGGATCTGTAAAAGAACTAGTGATTGAAATTGTAAGAACTAATGCTGAAATATATGAAAGTGATTTTTTGATTGATAGAAATTTCATAATAAACATCTCCTTTGACGTTAATAAAATTAATAGGATAAAGGGAAGTGTTGAACTAGTTATAATGCTGTTTTCAGTAGGCGCCTGTAATATGAAAACTGTTGAGAATTGATATTTGATAATAATTTTTGCGACTTTTATAGAATGTTAGCACAATGTATTTATAGGTGTGTTAGTACAAAAATAGAGTGTAAACAATAATGCACGCGCTATGTAATTGTTTACAATAATTATATAATTCTATGTTAGGTAAAAAAATAACACAAATTCATATTTATTATCATAAATTCGGAGGGTAAAGGTTGCTAATAAAGTTTTAGAAGACATTTAAGAGTTAATTTCTAATAAAGCATACCAGGAATTAGTTTTTTTGCTTTTCGACACACTTATATAAATATATTGAATTTATTTTATATAAGCAGATAATTAACGATAAATGGTAATTTCTAAGTTGTATAAAAATTAACGGATTGTTAGATGAAATTTAAAATAGTTACAATAAATGATACTTATTGTCATGATATTTAAATATTATGTCAGTAAAACATATAAAATGAGATATATTAACAAAATGGAAGTTGACTTATTGAATATAACGTATTATTGTTTAAATATAGGATATTTAGAAAAATATACTTAAATATAGAAAGACAATGAAAAGGTTTATATCCATGCTATTAGGATACCATAAGCCACTTGGTTAACGTTTCTGTATATACTATAGTAATTCCAATAAACATTAAAAAAACGGCAAAATAGAACTTAAATGATTCCTAGACTAAGAAAAATATAGTGTCAAGAATTTGTTGATTTTTGTGAAAGGAGGTGAAGAATATGGAAGGATTTATAGATATTAAAGATCTAAACAAAATCAATGGTGGAGCAGTAAGGATTCAAAAAGATGCGCTTATAGTATATGGTGTTAGACCTCCAAGTTCTAAAACTGTTGCTTTAGCATAAATTCATCAGGTTAAATCTTATGTTAATGCTAAATTTAAAACTTAACAGTTTTACATAGTTACCGTTGATTTTGCTAGCAGAAAATAATAGAGGATTTTTTAAATTTACGATAGTCCATTTATATTAATCTACTGCTAGCTAGGTTTAAGCGATATAACAATATTACAAAATTTAAATAAATAATATGATAATTAGAATTTATAAGTATAAAATTAACTTTCTGTGATGGCTATAAGTGCTAAAAACTTTCATTAATAGTTTGTAACAAAAATTTTTAGCATGATAAATAAGTTGGGGCAAGAAGAAATTAATATAGATTTAAGGGAGAGAAAAAATTATGATTAATCAACCTATTACATCAGTATGGGAAATAACAATGGGCTGTAACATGCGTTGTAAGCATTGTGGATCTATTTGTGAAAATCCATTACCAGATGAATTAACAACAGAAGAAGCATTAGATTTATGTAGGCAACTTGGAGAATTAGGTATGCAATACATAACACTTTCTGGTGGTGAACCAACTACTAGAAAGGATTGGCACCTTATTGCAAAGGAACTTACGAAAAATGGAGTTATCCCAAATATAATAACAAATGGATGGTTAGTTACTGAAGAAATAGCAAAGTTAGCAGCTGAAGCTGGTGTTGGAACAGTGGCTATAAGTTTAGATGGGTTAGAAGAGCATCATGATTATATGAGAAAACCAGGTTCTTTTGCTCGATCTTCTCAATCATTAAAGTATTTAAAAGATGCCGGAATAGCTACGTCTGTAATAACTACGATAAGTACAGAAAACTTACTTATGCTAGGAGAAATGAAAGAAAAATTTATTGAAATGGGCGTAAGTCAATGGCAACTACAAATCGCATTACCGATGGGGAGTTTTAAAGATAGAAAAGAAACAACTCTTGCACCTTCTCAAATTGATGATGTTATAAACTTTGCATATGAAACAATGCTAGAAGATAGAATTGCTGTAGACTTAGCAGATTGTTTAGGATATTTCAATATAAAAGAAATAAAGGTTAGACAAAAAAGAGCTGGTAATGAGAATGCTTTTTGGACAGGCTGTGGAGCTGGAAAGACATCATTTGGTATTTTGCATAATGGTGATATCGTAGGCTGTACTTCAATTCGTGAACAAAAATATATAGAAGGAAATATCCGTGAAACTTCTTTAAAAGATATTTGGGAAAAAGAAAGTAACTTTGCATGGAATAGAGAGATGTCTAGAGATAAGTTAAGTGGTGTCTGTAAAACTTGTACTTATGGAGACTATTGTCATGGAGGATGCTCAAACACCCGTATATCTATTGGTGGAGATATGTATGCAGAAAATACCCACTGTTCATATAATTATGCAGTAGCATGTGAGATGAAAAAGTTATCAGATAATATAGATACCCTAAAGGCTCAAGCAGAAGAATATTTAAAGGAATCTAATTTTGAGATGGTGTTACATGCTTGTGAAAGACTTATAAGTAAAGATGAAAGTGAGAAATTATTAAGCGATTATGCTCTAGCTGCATACATGACTGGAAATTATAAACTATGTGTTGAATTAAATGACAAAATTTTAAATAAAGACTCAAATCACGTTTATGGATTAAAAGGATTAGGGTTAGCACTTTGTAAGCTTGAAAGAATAGAGGAAGGTATTGAAAACCTAAAGAAAGCTTCAGAGTTATCTCCAGAAGGCTATGTAGATCCATATCATGACTATATAGTAGTTCTATTCCAATTGGGAAGAATTGAAGAAGCTAAGGAAGTTCTAAAGATGGCTCAAGAAAAGCATAAAGCCTGTGCTGAAGGGCTTGCAGAAGAATTTAAAGAATTAGTCCTAAACTAATATTTTTATGGACAAACATACTGATTGAGTTTTTAAGTACCTAAATATTGAAAGGAGGTGAAAACATGAAAGGGTTTGCAGATATAAAAGATTTAGCTGAAATTAATGGAGGAAGTACTTTAATAACTTCCACTACTATTTCGAACAAAATAGTAACACTTAAGTATGGTATTCTTACACCACCTATTTTAGCATATGGAGTAAGACCTCTATATGGAATTTATCCAGTTACAATAAAAGAATAATAAAATTAAAAGGAGGATTTTTTTATGAAGGGTTTTGTAAACATTAAAGAACTTTCAGAAATCAACGGAGGAAGTAGCTTAGTAAGCAAAAAAATAGATTCAAGTACTATAATAACTATTAAATATGGTGTGCTTGTACCTACTGAACCAATAGCTATAATGTATGGAGTTAAACCTTTATACGGAATACCACCTATTACTTCATTAAAATAGAATGAAACTGAAAAATAGAATGAAACTGATCTTAACATATAGAGTTTAATTGAGTTTCTATACAATGTCATACATAGAACAATTTAAATCATAGACTACATGGAAATTATGCTTAGGTAGAAAAGATAATTTTATTATAGAAATTTATGCTATATATGTAGAATCTAATTTTATTTTATTCATAGTTATTCTTAAGGAGTAATTAAAAGGGTAAGGTATTTTAGAAAGTTGGTAAAATTTTAAGAAATATCCTATAGTGTAGGCTCCATAAAGAGTCTGCCTATAGGATATTTTGTTTATAAAAATGTAACGTTAATGGTCTTATTAAGATACTTTTAAGTAAGAAAGTGAATAAGTATCGAAAAATATTTACACTATTGTTATTGGTTGGTTTATATGGAGATTAGTATACATCTATAAAAATCTATATTTAGGTAGTATAATTAATTTAAGGGCTATATACAAGATAATGGTGAACATTATAATATGAGAAGTGAGGAGGTTAAAAATAATATAGTTCCAATTAATAAAAAAAGTAAAAGTTAAAGGGAGAGAAATTTATGGTAAAAGGAAGAAAGAAGGCTATAGGTTGCTTAGCAATGACAGCAGCAATCACAGCTTCAACAATTCAAATGCCTCTTGTAGCAGCTAATGCAGAAACTACTGCTACACCTGTAAGATACGAAGCAGAAAAAGCAACATTAACTGGCACAGAGGTAAAAACAGGAACTATTTTTTCTAATGGAGCAGGTGTAGATGGCTTCGATACTGCAGGTGATGCTGTTACATTTAATGTAAACGTTGAGCAAGCAGGAAGATATAATATTACAATAGGATATGCAACACCATATGGACAAAAAAATAATACTTTGGTGGTTAATGGTTCAGTAATTTCTGATTGTGTATTTCCAGCATCTGATACGGTTAAACAGTTAACAGTGAACAATATATCTCTAAAAGCTGGAGCAAACACTATAGCTATTGTTAACTCGTGGGGATGGATGCAAGTAGATTATATCGATGTGCAACTTGGTGAAGCCAGAGGCCCATTAACTCCAGTTCAACCAAATTTAGTAAACCCATATGCTAGTACAAGCACGAAAGCATTGATGAAGTATTTGACAGATAACTATGGAAGCAAGATAATAACTGGACAACAATCAGGCGGCTTAGATGAAATAAACTATATCTACAGCCTTACTGGAAAACTTCCAGCTATCCAAGGTTTTGATATATTAAGTGGTGATGCTGATATAGAAAAAGCTAAGACATGGGCTAGTTATGGTGGTATTGTTGAATTATGTTGGCACTGGAGAGCTCCAAGTGGTGGTAGTGATTTCTATACAAATGGGACTACCTTCGATATCACAAAAGCAGTAACTCCAGGTACTGCAGAAAATGCTTTAATTCTTAAAGATATTGATGCAACAGCAGCGAAACTTAAAGTATTACAAGATGCAGGAATTCCTGTGCTTTGGAGACCACTTCATGAAGCATCAGGTGGCTGGTTCTGGTGGGGCGCTAAAGGTGCTGAACCACTTAAACAATTATATAAAATCCTTTTTGATAAATTAACTAATGAATATAAATTAAACAACCTTATATGGGTTTGGACAAGCGGTACTGATGCTTCTGCATCAACTTGGTATCCTGGTGATGCATATGCAGATATTATAGGAGTAGATAACTACCCACAAACTCCAGATCATGGATCTTTCGTCAACAGTTTTGATACGTTAGTAGCATTAGGTGCTAAGAACAAACTTGTAACAATGAGTGAAAATGGACCAATCCCAGATACAGATAATCTTCAAGCTGATGGTGCAGCATGGTCATATTTTTCAACTTGGTCTGGAAAATTTATAATGGATGAAAAAGAGAATACAAGTGATTTAATTAAAAAAGTATATACCAGTGATTATGCTTTAACTTTAGATGAAATTCCTTCAGCAAGTATATATGGAAAAGCTCCATTACCAGTATGGGCAGCAAAGCCATTACCTACAGCAGCTCCAATTCCAGAAGGATACACAGTTTTTGAGGCTGAAAAAGCAGTTTTATCTGGATTAACTGTTGATAACAGTAATAAAGGATATTCAGGAACTGGTTATGTTGGAAACTTTGGTGGTGCAACTGATAACCTTTCACTAAATGTAACTGTAGATAAAGGTGGAGAATATAGTCTTATAGTAAGACATTCAGCACCATACGGAAGTAAAGAATATAATGTTCTTGTAAATGGAGCAGTAGTAGCAACAAATAAAATACAAGAATCAAGCTTATTTACTGATTCAACAGCAGTTACTGTTAAGCTAACAGCAGGAGCTAATACAATTAAAATCGATAGAGGTTGGGGTTGGTTCAATGTTGACTGCCTAATGTTAAAACCTCTAAATGGTCAAGTTATAGGTGGACCAACTACACAAGTAATTCCAGAGGGTTATACAGCATATGAAGCAGAAAATGCTACTTTAACTGGAGTTGAAGTTGGAAACACAACAAAAGGTTTTTCAGGAACAGGTTACGTTACAAGTATCACAGATGACACTGATAAAGTTGATTTTAAGGTAAATGTAAAAGAAGGTGGAACTTATAGTCTTCTTGTAAGACATGCAGCTCCATACGGAGATAAAGCGTATAATGTTCTTGTTAATGGAACACAAGCTGGAACAAATAACATTACTGAATCTACTGAGTTTTCTAATTCTGCAGAATTAAAGATCGAATTAAAAGCAGGAGATAATACTATAACAATTGACAGAGGTTGGGGTTGGTATGAACTTGATGCAATAATGTTAAAAGCATTAAGCACTCGTCCAGAATTAACAATTCCAGAAGGTTATACTGTATATGAAGCAGAGAAAGGTACATTAAACGGAACTGCAGTTGCAACTGCAATGCAAGGATTCTCTGGAACTGGTTATGTAACTAGTTTCGAAGATGATACAGATAATCTTGCTATGAATGTAAATGTAGCAGCTGCTGGAACATATAACCTTATAGTAAGACATTCAGCACCATATGGAGCTAAAGAATATAATGTACTAGTAAATGGTACTGCAGTGGCAACAAATAAAGTTGCAGAAAGCACTTATTTCAGTGATACTACTCCAATTGAAATTAAGTTAAACGCAGGAGACAACACTATAACTATTGACAGAGGTTGGGGTTGGTTCAATGTTGACTTAATTATGGTTAAACCAGTTAGCGTAGTTACTACATATTCATTAGGTGATGTTAATAAAGACGGAAAAGTAAATGCTATAGATTTAGCTTTTGTTAAGAAGGCAATTTTAAATGGTACTACTGATAGTATGGACTTAACAGTAGCAGACATGAACAAAGACGGAAAAATAAATGCTATAGACTTAGCTCTTCTAAAAAAGAAACTTCTTAGCTAAGAATTAGCAACGTAATTTATATACAATTAATAGTTAAAATCAATTAATCAATCAAAAGGTCGGTCATATCATATGTAAGTATTATCTTATTTGATATGGCCGACTATTTTATTTATATATATTCTGATCAAAAATCTGAAATGTTTTTATTAATGTGGTAAGAATTAAATGTAGAAATATTAAATTATTGATGTTTAGAATTTAAGTTACTCAAGAAATCTTTTGGATTTATTACAAAGGTATAAGAATACTAATTTAATCAATGACTTGAAGTGTAGACGATGAAATCTATAGATTAATATTAAAGAAAGAAGGAGAATATTATGCAAGAATTGAAATTCATAGGAATAGGGAGTGCCTTCAATACAAAGCTTGGTAATACAAGTGCCTATATAAAGAAAAATAGTAGTTTGATTCTTATTGATTGCGGTGGTACAGTTTTTCATAAGCTTAGAGAAATAAATATGTTTGATGGGATTGAGGATATATACATATTTGTAACCCACACGCATCTCGATCATGTAGGGAGTCTTGGAGATGTAATATTCTACGCGCATTATATTTTAGGGCAAAAACCCAAAATATTTTTCCCTAATAAGGAGCAAATAGTAAGTTTTTTGATAAATGTTGGTGTAACCAGTGATATGTATGAACTAAATAGTAACGATTTTACTAAGATTGATGATATAGAATTTGGAGAAATTAACATAGAGTTTTCTCAAAATACTCATGTAGCTACAATGCCAACATATGGATTTGTCATGAGTATGGATAAAGAAGCGTTTTATTATAGTGGTGATTCAAATGACATAAACAATGTGATATTAGATAGGTTTAATAATGGACAGATTCAATGGTTATATCAAGATACCTGTGGACTAGATTATCAAGGAAATAGCCACTTATCTTTAAAAAAACTTTCTGAAAAGATCCCGAGAGAATTAACAAATAGAGTTTATTGTATGCATCTTGATGAGCATATATCTGAAGAAATAATAAGAGACAAAGGGTTTAATGTTGCGTGTATATCATGAGAAAATTAACGTAGTTTAAGTTCAGTTTGTGATGGTTTAGTAATAAATATAATTAGGGAATAGGTAGAAAATCTCACTATTTAACTAAGTGTATAGCTAAATGGTGAGATTCATTAAGCTATTAGTAAAAATTCAAGCTACTGTAGAAATATTTCTTTCTACTTTATTTCCAATACAGCTTATTATGTGGAAAAAGATTATTATTATAGCTTTTGGCAATTAGGACAGAAGTATATGCTACCACCTAAGTAATTTGCTTTTTCTATTATTTCATCGCAAGAAGGGCAAGAAGAACCCACTGTATTTTTGCTCATTCTTGTTTTATACCCACCATTATTTCCAAATAAATCTTTCTCAGTATCTCTTCCGTTTAACTCAACCATCTCTAATAAAACTTTCTTAATATTTATAAATAACAGTTCTTTATCTCCAGTAGCTAAAGAATTAATTTTACGCTTCGGGTGAAGTTTTGATTGCCAAAGGATGTCTTGAAGTACACCATTTCCGAGTCCAGGGATTCTTTGTTCAGTAGCTAAAAAGGATTTTGTACTCAATTTTTGTATATCTGGAGAATTAATTAACTTGAAGAAATAATTCTTATCGAACTCATCACATAAGGGTGATGGTTTGTCTTTAGCAATATCATAATAAGGATTTTTAAAATCACTGTTTTCATTAAAACACCATATACCACCGTACATTTGGACTGATGCAGTAACAGATGAAGAATCCTCAAATTTAAGAAGAAGTTGATGCTTGGGTGGAAGTTTTTCATTAGGAGCATTATATTTTAATGATACACCATCAGCAAATAGAAGAATTGAAGACTCAACTTTAATCTCTATCATTCCACCATATGGTGTAGCTTTATGTATAGTTTTATCTACAAGTATTTTATTATATTCATTTGGATCACCATGGAACCATGCAAACTTATGTGGAGAATGATTAGATATAACACCTATAATTTTTTTGTTTCTTAATACTTCGCTAATCTGAGTTGAAAGTACTGAAGACTCTGGAATTTCAAGCATTAGTATTCCTCCTAATTTACTTAGTATATTTTTCATTATATATAGGATAACAAATTAAGAAATAATTGTATATAAAGTTACATCAATACCGGAATATGAAATGAATTTGATGGTGAAATATTGTTTATATAAATGATTAAAAAAATAAATTTATGAATAATTACTATTTGAGATTAATAATCCGTACATTTAAAATAATAGCTGGTTAATTAATAGTTATACGTGATAAAATACAAATAGACTTAAGATATGGAGGGAGATGAACTTTTGAAACTAATATCTTGGAATGTAAATGGAATTAGAGCCTGTGTGGAAAAAGGTTTCTTAGATTTCTTTAAATCTGTAGATGCAGATATATTTTGTTTACAAGAGACTAAACTTCAACAAGGTCAGATAGATTTAGATTTAGAAGGTTATGAACAATATTGGAATTATGCAGAGAAAAAAGGTTACTCTGGAACAGCAGTGTTTACAAAGGAAAAACCTTTATCTGCATCATACGGACTTAATATAGAAGAACATGATAAAGAGGGAAGAGTTATTACTTTAGAGTATGATGATTTTTATCTTGTGACAGTATATACTCCTAATTCAAAAGAAGAATTAGCGAGACTTGAATATAGAATGGAATGGGAAGATGCCTTTAGAGCATATTTAAAGAAACTTGAGAAAAACAAACCTGTGATAGTTTGTGGGGATTTAAATGTAGCGCACAAAGAAATAGACTTAAAAAATCCAAAGACAAATAGAAAAAATCCTGGCTTTAGTGATGAGGAGAGGGCGAAATTTTCGGAACTTTTAGCTTCAGGATTTATAGATACATATCGTTACTTTTACCCAGATAAAGAAGGGGCATATTCTTGGTGGTCATATAGATTTAATGCTAGAACTAAGAATGCAGGGTGGCGTATAGATTATTTTGTAATATCTGAGGAGCTTAAAGATAAACTTGTTAGTGCAGAAATACATAATGAAATTTTAGGTTCGGATCATTGCCCTGTGGAGCTTGTTATAAAAAGGATGGTTTAGCAAATGGAAAAGGAAAACAAGAATATTAAAGTAGTTTTAGGGGTTTCAGGGGGAGTTGATTCTTCTGTGGCTGCATTAGAACTAAAAAATCAAGGTTATGATGTTATTGGTGTATTTATGAATAATTGGGATGATGAGGATGAGAACGGCGTTTGTACATCAGTCCAAGATTTCGAAGATGTTAGAAAAGTCTGTGATAGTATTTCAGTTCCTTACTACTCAGTAAACTTTCAGAAAGAATATTGGGATAGAGTTTTTGAATATTTTTTAGCAGAGTATAGAAGCGGAAGAACTCCTAACCCTGATGTAATGTGTAATAAAGAGATTAAATTTAAGGCATTCTTAGATTTTGCACTTACTGTTGGGGCTGACTATATTGCTATGGGACATTACGCTCAGGTAGATTTTAGAGATGGAGAATATAAATTATTAAGGGCGGCTGATGAGAATAAGGATCAAACTTATTTCTTATGTAAGCTTAATCAATATCAGTTATCTAAAAGTATGTTCCCAATTGGACACTTAAGAAAGCCAGAAGTAAGAGAGAAGGCAAGAGAAGCAAACCTTGTTACAGCTACTAAAAAGGATAGTACAGGAGTGTGTTTCATTGGTGAGAAGAATTTCAGACAATTCTTAAATAATTATCTTCCTGCTAAGTCAGGTCCCATGATGACCTTAGATGGTAATGTTATGGGGGAACATATTGGACTTATGCACTATACACTAGGACAAAGAAAAGGGCTAGGCATAGGTGGAGCTGGAGAACCTTGGTTTGTAGTGGATAAGGATTTGAAAAAGAATATATTATATGTAGTCCAAGGAGAACAAGATCCTAGATTATATTCTTATGGTTTAACAGCAGTAGAAGTAAGTTGGATAAGTGAGAAAGAAAAACCAAAAACCTTTAACTGTACTGCAAAATTTAGATACAGACAAAAAGATCAAGGAGTTATCGTTCATCAAAGAGAAGATAATACTTGTATTGTAGAATTTATAGAACCTCAAAAAGCTATAACGCCAGGACAAATTGTAGTTTTCTATGATGGAGACGAATGTTTAGGTGGAGGAACTATAGATAAATACTATAAATCCAAGCAACATCTACAAGCTGTCTTAAATAAATAATTAGGAACAATTTCTTAACAAGACTAAAATTTTCAAGAAGAATTTTAGTATTTATTATTGAAACATAGATATTAAAGATTTGCTAACAGAAATTTCTACGCACCTTTGAGTTAAAGCAAAGATTTATACATGTTATATATATAATGGAGGATGAAAAAATGAGTGAAAGAGAATTAAGTTTTGACACATTACAAGTTCATGCAGGTCAAGTGCCAGATCCTACAACTGGTTCAAGGGCAGTTCCAATTTATCAAACTACATCTTATGTATTTAACAATACAGAACATGCAGCAAATCTATTTGCTTTAAAAGAAGAAGGAAATATTTATACAAGAATGGGAAATCCTACAACAGATGTATTAGAAAAAAGAATAGCAGCTTTGGAAGGTGGAGTTGGAGCATTAGCTACAGCTTCAGGTACTGCAGCAATTACTTATGCAGTACTAAATCTTGCTAATGTTGGAGATGAAATAGTTTCAGCAAGTACTTTATATGGTGGTACATATACACTATTTGCTGCTACATTCCCTAGATTTGGGATCAAAGTTAATTTTGTAAATCCTGATGATCCAGAAAACTTTAGAAGTGTAATTAATGAAAAAACAAAGGCTGTTTACATAGAAACAATAGGTAACCCTGGAATAAACCTTGTTGACATAGAAGCAGTAGCTAAAATCGCTCATGAAAATGGAGTTCCATTAATTGTTGATAATACTTTTGGAACACCATATTTAATAAGACCAATAGAATATGGTGCGGATATCGTTGTTCATTCTGCAACAAAATTCATAGGCGGTCATGGTAGTTCTATCGGTGGTTTAATTGTAGATTCAGGAAAGTTTGATTATGCAAAGAGTGGAAGATTCCCTGGTTTTACAGAGCCAGATCCAGCTTACCATGGAATTAGATATTCACAAGATATTGGTACTGCAGCTTATATTTTAAAAGCTAGGGTTCAACTGCTTAGAGATACAGGTGCTTGCATAAGCCCATTTAACTCTTTCTTATTACTTCAAGGCTTAGAAACATTATCCCTAAGAGTACAAAAACATGTTGAAAATTCAAGAAAGATAGTTAAATTCTTAAGTGATCATCCAGCAGTAAGTTGGGTAAATTATCCAGAACTTGAGGAAAGTAAATACAACAGTCTAGCAAAGAAATACTTCCCTAAGGGTGTTGGATCTATATTCACTTTTGGAATAAAAGGTGGTTTAGAAGCAGGCAAGAAGTTCATTGATAACTTAGAAGTATTTTCATTGCTTGCAAATGTTGCAGATGTAAGATCGTTAGTAATTCATCCAGCAAGTACAACTCATTCTCAACTTTCAGAAGAAGAACAAAAATTGGCAGGGGTAACCCCAGACCAAATAAGAGTTTCAGTGGGAATTGAGGATGCAGATGACTTAATTTATTATTTAGATAAGGCTTTGAAAATAGCAGTTGAGTAAATTATAAGGTTTATATTTTGTTCCTCAAAGAGATATCTTTCTTCTTGAGGAACTTTTAAGTTTAAGTTTTTATAAAATTATGATATATGAGTTTGGATAAAGAACCTTCATTGGTTATATTGATTTGTTAATATTTTCATAGAATTTTAATGAAGCTTCAATGATGGAACTTATATATTTTGATTTTTGAGACTAGTGTTATTGAGACAATTGGTATAAGTAATGAATATTAAAAAAGTTGCAGTTAATATTAAAAGAATAAGAATATTAAAGATTGAAAAAAGTAATATGGAAAGCGATTCATATCTAGGTTATGGTGACCATAGCATCCAAGAGATTTATCTTGTAATCATAAGATAAACTAATTAAAATTAAAATATTATAGACTAAAGGTAAAAAAAATAGTTTTTAGGGGGAGAAGGATAGTAAATATATTTTATTATAAGAAATATTACAAAAGAATAGTGATGATGTAGTTTGTTACAAACTCATTAGAAAGGTAGAAGCATATGAAAAAGCAGTTTTTAAGAATGGTAGGTATAAGTCTATTTTGTTTGAGTTTACTTAATATAGAAGGTATAGACTTAGTTTATGCAGCTAACTATGAAGAAAGAAAAGTATATATTACCTCACAAAAAGTTGATTATATAAAAGACAAATCTAAGATAGAAGATTTCTATTCAAAAAAAGAAAATGTTATTGAAAATGAGATTATCGTAAAATATAAAGAGGATGAGAAAAAACCTAGCGTATTTAGCTACTTTTGGGGAAAAAGCAATAATAAAGAAAAAATCCAAAAAATCAAGGTTAAAAGCAAGTCAGAATTAGATCAACGGTTAAATGAGCTACAGAATGATCCAAATATTGAATATATACAACCTAACTATAAGTACAAAAAATCAGAGTTAACTAAAAGTAATCAATATAATAGTGTTAATGCTATGATGTTAAGCACTGGGGTTAGTGAGAAGCAATGGTATATGGATAGTTTAGGTATTCCTGGTGTTTGGACACAGAGCACAGGTGCTGGAGTTAAGGTGGCAGTTCTTGATACAGGGATTGATACAACGCATGAAGATTTACAAGGAAAAGTAATAGGTGGGAAAGATTTTACAAATAGTGGCTCATATATGGATGATGAGGGTCATGGAACTGCAATGGCAGGAATAATTGCTGCAGATAGAGCAAATGGAATAGGAGTTTCAGGAATAGCTTATGATGCCAAAATATTATCGGTAAAGGTATTAGATAGTAGAGGCGAAGGAGATACGCTAACTACTTCTGAAGGAATAAAGTGGGCTGCTGATAATGGTGCGAAGATATTAAATCTTAGCTTAGGAGGCGATTCTAGTGATCCTATTTTAGAGGATGCAGTAAATTATGCAGTTTCTAAAGGATGTGTTATTATAGCAGCTTCAGGAAATGATGGTGTGTTTGGTGTAGGTTATCCTGCTGCTTATAATAATGTTATTGCTGTTGGAGCAACTGATGAAGCAAATCAATGGAGTAATTTTTCAAATTATGGAGATGAACTTGATGTAGTTGCGCCTGGTGTAAATATTTATACAACGGCTCCAAAGTCTCTAGTTTATCAAACGTACAATGTATACCAAGGAACATCACCTGCAACTGCAGTAGTTTCTGGACAAGTATCATTAATTTTAAGTAAACAACCTCAATTAACTGTAAGTGATGTTTTAAAGAAAATTAAGGATTGTTCTTTTAGATTAGCTAAAACTTATCCAGATATATTTTATGGACAAGGCGTATTAGATGTTAGTAAAGCAATTACTGGAGTTGATGGAACGTTAAATTATGCAGTTTTGGCTAGTAAGAATGATAATACTATAGGTTCTGCTAGGGAGATAACTAGTTCAACATCTTTTAGTGATTCAATAGCTTCTGAAACTGATGCAAACTGGTACAAGTTATATGTGCCTAGTAATACTGTTGCAAAGATAAAGTTTAGCAGTGGAAATAGTGGGCTTAGTGCAGAAATATATAGAAATGACCATAAATCTTTAGAGAATATTATGTTTCCTTTTAATGGATTATATGTAAATGAAGAATATTATGTGAGTAATTATTTTTCACCAACATATTATTATGTGAAAATTATGGACAATCTATCACCAACAAATAGTTGGAATACAGTTATAGAATATAAGTCTATAACTGATCCTGTAATTCCAAAGATCCAATCTTTAAAATACAGCATTGATACTTTAAAACAGGATGCAGTTGTTACTGAAAACACATTAAATATTGGTGGATGGGCTTTATGTGAAGACTTGATTGGAAACGTAAAGGTTAAGATAGATAATGAAATTTACCAAATCGAAAATGGGGTTATTAGACAAGATGTCTTTGAAGCATTTCCAGAGTATTATGATATAAGGGCAGGCTTTAATGGAACTATTGATTTAAGTCAATTAGCTTATGGAAAGCATACATTGACAATGGTATTTACAGATATGATAGGTGCAGTAACATCTACAAATCCTATTACATTTACTATTGCTGATACATTAAAGTATAGTATAGATAATGTAAAGCCAGGAATGCAAGTTACAAGTAACTCTCTACCAGTTGGAGGATGGGCATTAAGCAAGGTTGGAATAGCTAAAGTTGAGGCTGTAGTAGATAATGATACACCTGTAGAATTAAAATATGGTACATCAAGAATAGATGTGTATAATGCATTTAAAGATTATAATAATATGACTTCAGGTTTTGGTGGAAATTTAGATATACGAAAATATGGCTATGGAACTCATAGTTTAAGATTAAAATTAACGTATTTGGGAGGAAGAACAGCTTTTTCAACTCCAGTTAATTTTACTATTGTAAGTACTTTAATAACAAGCATGGACACTGTAAGAGAAGGGAGTATTGTTATGGGAACTACATTAGGTATAGGCGGATGGGCTCTTAGTAAAGCCGGGATTTCAAAAGTAGAAGCAATAATTGACAACAATACGTCTTCCATTATGACCTATGGAGCAACTAGAATGGATGTATATAATGCTTTTAAGGGATATAACAATAGTAAAGCTGGCTTCAATGGTACACTTGATGTGGGGAAACTTTCTTATGGTGAACACTATTTAAAATTGAGAATTACTGAAGGGAATACAAAAGTCACTGTTTTAAAACCAGTGAAGTTTATCGTGCAAAGTCCTATATATAGTATAGATACACCTATTAACGCTAGCACTATAGCAGGAAATACCTTAGGTGTTGGTGGTTGGGTATTAAGCAAAGCGGGGATACAAAAGGTTGAAGTACTAGTTGATGGAGTTAGGTACAAAGAACTACAGTATGGTATAAATAGGCCTGATGTATATAATGTCTTTAAAGAATATAATAATCAGAATTCAGGTTTTAATGGGACTATAGATATTAGTAAATTGCCTTATGGGATTCATCATATTCAGTTAAAAATTACTGATAAAGTGGGAAGAGTAAATAACTCTAAGGCAGTTTCAGTCAATATTGCAGATACTAAGAAATATGCTATTGATTCACCTCAAAGTGGAAAAATCGTTGTAGGAAATACTTTAAATGTAGCCGGTTGGGTATTAAGTAAGACTGGTGTTGTTAAAGTAGAAGCTTTAGTTGATGGTGTAGCATATAATGTCCAATATGGTATAAACCGATTAGATGTATATAATGCATTTAAAGATTTTAATAATAAAAGTTCAGGGTTTATAGGAACAGTAGATGTAAGTAAGTTATCATTAGGAAATCATTCTTTAGTTATGAGATTTACTGATGCTAGGGGGCAGATTTTACTAACTGAGGTTCGTACATTCAGCATTCAAAAGCCTTAGAAGAGAAAAATCAGACATTTCATAAAGAGAAATTAAGTTAAGCTTGAACTTGAACTCTATAGGAAAAGTTGAACAGAATAATAATAATGAAAGCTATGTCAAAAGTAGATGAATACTTAGGCATAGCTTTTTTTATATTAATCCTATTATATAAAAACTATTCAGAAGCGAGACATAGAATAAATGTTTGATAACTGATGATTAAGTGCTAGAGCGGAAGAAGTTTCACAGAATTATATAATAACCTATGTATTTTGTAAAAAATATTTACAAAATAGAGCATATAAGATATTATAATCTCAGTAATATGAAATTTATACATAAAAGTGTTTAATTGTAAAAAGTATGAAAATACTATGTTATAACAATGTAAAAGGAGGTATATTTTTAGCGTAATATGCTAATTATAATAGCTATTTCAAATGTTGGAGATTGTAAGAAACATATTAGAAAGGTTGGTTAAATTGAAAAAAAGATTATTTGGCACACTAATTTTTGCTTTGTTTTTTATCAATGCAGTTAATTTAATAGATACAACTGTTTTAGCAGATAGTTCTGTAAAACAAAAAATTGATATAGAGGGTTTTAAGACTGATGAAAGAAATATTGTGAAAAATGAAATTATTGTTAAATATAAAAGTAAAGAAAATAATTCAAATGTATTGAGTTATTTTTTAGGTTCAAAAAAAAGTGAATCAAAAATTGAGAAAATAAAAGTTGATAACAGAGAACAGTTAATGCAGCGTATAGAAGAGTTGAAAAATGACTCAAACGTAGAATTTGTTCAACCAAATTATAAATATGAAAAGTTTGATATGATAGATACTCAAAGCAATAATGCTATGACTACTAATAGTGGTTTGAGCGGTAAGCAATGGTATTTAGAAAATTATCAAATTCCACAGGTATGGGATAAAAGTACTGGAAAAGGTGTAACAGTGGCAATTCTCGATACGGGAATAGATAGTAGTCATGAAGATTTAATTGGTAAGGTTAAAGGTGGAAAAGACTTTACTGGTACAGGCTCATATCTCGATAATAACGGTCATGGAACAGCAATTGCTGGCATAATTGCTGCGGATAAGGCTAATAATATCGGAATTACTGGAGTTGCTTATGATTCAAAGCTTTTGTCAGTTAAAGTACTTGATGAGAATGGATTTGGAGATACAGCTACCATAGCACAAGGAATAAGATGGTCTGCTGATAATGGTGCAAAAGTTTTAAATATAAGTTTAGGTTCACTAGAAGATGACCCTATATTGGAGGAGTCTGTTAATTATGCGGCTTCGAAAGGTTGTATCCTCGTGGCTGCAACTGGAAATTATGGTTTCCAAAAAGTAACTTATCCTGCTGCGTATGACAATGTTATAGCAGTTGGTTCAGTAAATGAAACAAATCAATGGTGCTATTTTTCAAGTTACGGAAAAGAATTGGATATAGTTGCTCCAGGCACAAAAATATATTCTACTGTACCAGCGGCAAAGTTTCCATCAAAATATGAAGCTGTGCTTGGAACATCAGCTTCTTCAGCAATAGTTTCTGGACAAGTCGCACTGATGGTAAGTCAAAAGTCCCAGTTAACTGTACAGGATGTCTTAGATAAAATTAAGAATTCTTGTTTTTCGTTATCTGATTCTTTGTCGAATATGTTTTATGGATATGGACTTTTAGATATTAAAAAGATAGTTACAGGTGTTTCTGGACAATTACCAACAACAGTAATTGGTAATAATGATAATACTATTAATGAAGCAGAAAAAATAACGGGACCAAAAGCATTGGTCAATAAGTTAAGTTGTAATTCAGATGCAAATTGGTATAAGGTAAGTATACCAGCAAATTCTGTAGCGAAGTTTACATTCAATACTTTAGATAATGGGATTTTGGCCAATGTATTTTCGGATAAGTTCTCTTCTACAGATAACATTTTTGTTGTTATAGACCAAAGTGAATATTATATATCAAATTATAATAAAGATAAAACGAAAAATTTCTATTTAGAAGTATATAACCCTTTTGTAGAGAAAAGTAATTGTACTATAAATATACAATACTTGTCGATTAAGGATACTTCGATTCCTAAGGATTCAACCTTGAAATATTCTATAGATAGCCCAAAACAAGGACAAGTTATTGCTGGAAATACATTAGATTTAAGTGGTTGGGCTATAAGTAAGTTAGGACTCGCCAATGCAAAGGCTATAATTGATGATCAAATAATGGATATAAGAGTGGGAGTGAAAAGGCCAGATGTACTTAAGGCTTTTAGTGATTATGGTGATGAAAATTCAGGTTTTAGTGGCTCTTTGAATTTAAGTAAGTTTTCTTATGGTAGTCATAAATTGAAGCTAGTGTTTACTGATAATAGAGGTGTTACCCAATTTACAAGCCCTATAACATTTACTATTAAGGATACACTTAAGTATAGTATAGACACTGTAAAATCAGGAACGAATATTACAGGTAAATATTTATCACTAAGCGGATGGGCTTTAAGCAAAGCTAGTATAGAAAAAATTGAAACTTTAATAGATAATAATAAAGTTGCAGAATTAAAATATGGAATCGCAAGAAACGATGTATATAATGTTTTCAAGGAATATAATAATAAAGATTCAGGATTTATTGGGAACATAGACATCACTAAATATAACTATGGTTCGCACATTCTACAATTAAGAGTCATTTACAAAGGTGGTAGAACACAAGTTACAGAGCCGGTAAGTTTTAACATCAGTAGTACTTTAAAGAGTTGCTTAGATAGTTTGAAACAAGGAGACATAATAACAGGTTCTTCATTAGACGTTAGCGGATGGGTATTAAGTAAGGTTGGAATAAAAAAGGTCCAAGTAATAATAGATGATAAAGAGGCTGTAGACGTAAGTTACGGAAAATCACGTACTGATGTATATAATGCCTTTAAAGATTATGAAAATAAAAATTCAGGTTTTACAGGAAATGTAGATATAAAGAATTTATCATATGGGGAACATAATTTAAAAATATTAGTAACTGAAGCTGGTGGCAAAACTAGTACTTTGAGTAATACGAAATTTATAGTTAAAAACTCATTATATTGTGTAGATTCTCCAACTTCAGGAAAAGACGTAACTGGTAACATTTTAAACATCAGCGGTTGGGCAATAAGCAAAGCTGGTATAGGAAAGGTCGAAGTTATTATCGATGAAACAATTGCTCAAAAATTACAATATGGATTAAGTAGACCAGATGTATATGCAGCATTTAAAGGATATAATAATCAAAACTCCGGGTATTTAGGATCAATAGATATTAGTAAGTTATCGTATGGTATTCATAATTTACAAATAAAGGTCAGTGATAAAGTTGGAAGAACAACTATTTCTGAGATAATTAAGATTAATATTATAGAAGAAAGAAAATATGCAGTAGATTCTCCACAAAAAGGAATGTCTTTAAGTGGAGGTAATCTTGAAGTAGCCGGTTGGGTATTAAGTAAGACTGGTATTACAAAAGTTGAAGCAGTGATAGATGGAGTGGCTAAAGATATTCAGAATAAACTAAGTAGACCTGATGTATACGGTGCATTTAAAAGTTTTGGTAATCAAAATTCAGGTTATAAAGGTAAAATTGATATAAGTAAGTTACCATGTGGAGATCATTCATTAACTATAAGATTTACTGATGCGAGAGGTTTAGTTACAATGTCAGAGGCTGTTAACTTCAATATACAGAATACTCTTAAGTATAGTATTGATTTTCCATGTCAAGGTTTGATAATTCCGACGAATAAATTAGAAATCGGAGGATGGGCATTAAGTAAAACTAAGATTACAAAGGTAGAAGCAGTAGTAGATGGAATAACACAAAGTTTAATTTATGGATTAAGCCGTCCTGATGTTTACAAGATATTTTCAGAATACAATAATGAAAATTCAGGTTTTTGTAGTTCTATAGATATAAGCAAATTTCACTACGGAAATCATTATTTGGTTATAAAATTTACCGATGAAAGTGGAAGAGTGTCTAATTCCAATACGGTGGTATTTAATATTCCAAATACAGTGAAGTTCAACATTGATACTCCAAAGAACAATATAAAGGTTACGGATAGTACTTTAAAAGTTAATGGATGGGTGTTAAGTAGAAATAGCATAAAAAAGATAGAAGTATTGATAGATGATAAGTTAGTGCAAAACGTGAAATATGGAGTAAGCAGACCTGATGTATATAAAGCATTTAGCTATTATGACAATAAAAATGCAGGTTTTACTGCAAGTATAGATATAAGTAAGTTTAATAAAGGAGTTCATAGCTTAGTTATTAGATTTACTGATGGTGGTGGCAGAACTAACTTTTCAGACAAATTGACCTTTTCATACTAAAATATAATTTGATGATAAATTAAGGAACTTTTTTTGGGAAGCAAAGATTTATAAGCTTCCCAAGAAGAGTTTTTTTTATAAATAGCAATCTATATAAATTGGTATTAAATATTTTAAATTAATAATTGTTAAGATGAGTTTTCTAGGAACTAAAGACTAAATATAAACTCTATATATACAGGTAAAATTAACTTGTATCACTAAGTAAAGGTAGTGTAGAATATTAATAATATGTTACAAAAGAATAAACATAATAGGGGATGTGAGAAAAGATAATATAATATTTTGGTAGTTACTAGAAGTTTTAAAAATACAATAAAGGGGTAAAAACATTTGAAGAAAAGATTATTAGGATTACTAATTAGTGGTTTAGTTTTAGTGAATCTGCTAAACATTACGCAAACAGAATCGGTTTTAGCAGATACTAATGTAGAGAAGAAGGTTAATGTAGAAGACTTTTATACTGATAGAGAAAATATTGTTGAAAATGAGATTATAGTAAAGTATAAAAGCGAAGAAAATAAATCAAAAATATTAAAATATTTCTTTGGTTCTAAGAATAATGAAGTAAAAATTGAAAAGATTAAAGTTGGAGAAAATGAGCAACTAGAGGATCGTATAGAGGAACTTGAAAATGATCCAAATGTTGAATTAATTCAACCAAACTATAAATATGAGAAGTTTGATGTATCAAATAAAGTTGAAAATAATACAGTTCAAGCTATGGGCGCAATTAGTAGTGTAAGTGACAAGCAGTGGTATTTGCAAACACTTAAAATTCCAGATGTATGGTCAGTAAGTACTGGAAAGGGTGTTACTGTAGCAGTAATTGATACAGGAATAGATACAAGACATGAGGATTTAGTTGGTAAGGTAATAGGTGGAAAAGATTTTACTGGTATTGGTTCATATGAGGATAATAATGGACATGGTACACTTGTAGCTGGAATTATTGCAGCAGATAGAGAAAATAATATTGGAGTTTCTGGAATCGCATATGACGCCAAATTATTGTCAGTTAAGGTTCTTAATAAGGATGGTGTTGGTGATACTAACACTATAGCAAACGGTATAAAGTGGGCAGCTGATAATGGTGCAAAGATATTAAATATCAGCTTAGGTACTGGAAAGGATGATGCTATATTAAAGGGAGCAGTTGATTATGCTGTTTCAAAAGGCTGTATACTTATTTCAGCATCAGGAAACTTAGGTTTTCAAGGTGTAAATTATCCCGCAGCTTATGATAATGTTATAGCTGTTGGAGCAACAAATCAATCTAATCAATTATGCTACTTTTCTAATTTTGGTAAGGAAGTTGATGTAGTTGCACCAGGGGCAAACATATACTCAACAGTACCTAACGGCATATTTGGAACAAAATATCTTAGTGCAGAAGGAACATCTGTAGCCACAGGAATGGTTTCTGGACAAGTTGCTTTAATGTTAAGCAAAGAGCCACAATTAACGGTGACTGATATTCAAGACAAAATTAAAGAGTATTCAAACCGATTATTGGTAGATTCTCCAAATCAGTTTTATGGAAGTGGAATATTTAATGTTAAAGCTGTATTAACAGGAGTATTTGATAATATAACTACTGGGTACGAGGATGATAATATTCCTTCAAATCCACGAGGAATATATAATTCAAAACCAGCATTTATTTGTGAACTAAATCCTGTTGGTGATGTTGATTGGTACAAGCTTCAAATACCAGACAATACTGTAGCAAAAATTACAATGAATACTGCAGATAAAAATTTATGGGTAAATATTTTTTCTGATAGTTTATATTTCCCAGATAGATTTATACAAATTGGAGATAGAACAGAATTTTATATATCCAACCATTATCAAACTAGGGATTTCTATTTAAAAGTATTTAGTTATAGTGAACAAATCAGTAGTTGTGCTATAGATATACTATACTTACCAGTTGATCATACTTCAATTCCGAAAGATCAAACCTTGAAATATAGTATAGATAATCCAAGTCAAAAGAAAGTGATCACAGGAGATACCTTAGATATAAGTGGATGGGCTTTAAGTAAGTATGGTATTAATAAGGTAGAAGCTTTAGTAGATAATAGAGGTATAGAAATAGATTATAATTTAAATAGACCAGATGTATTTGGCGCTTTCCCAGCCTATGGCAATAAACAATCAGGCTTTGCGGGGAATTTAGATATAAGTGATTTACCATATGGAAATCATGAGTTAACTTTGATGTTTACAGATGAAAGAGGGATAGTTAGTTTTTCAGATACTGTTAAATTTACTACTATCAATACATTAAAGTATAGCGTGGATACTGTAAGGCCAGGAATGGATGCCACAGGGAATACTTTATCACTAAGTGGATGGGCATTAAGTAAAGCATGGATAGCTAAAATAGAAGCTGTTATAGATGGTGGTAAAACTCAAGCATTAAATTATGGTTTAGCTAGAACCGATGTATATAATGCTTTCAGGGATTATAATAACAGTAAGTCAGGTTTTAGTGGAAATATGGATATCAAAGAATATGCATATGGTCCTCATACATTGCAACTAAAGGTTACTTATATAAGTGGAAGAGTAGAACTTACACCAGCAATAAACTTTAATATTCGTGGTACTTTAAAAACAACATTAGATAGTGTTAAAGAATGGGATTTAGTTACGAGTTCAAGTTTAAATGTTAGTGGTTGGGCAATAAGCAAGTCAGGTATAGAAAAAGTTGAAGCAATCATAGATGATAGAACTCCAGTCCAATTAAAGTATGGAGTATCTAGAATAGATGTATATAATGCTTTTAAAGATTACAATAATAAAAGTGCAGGTTTTAGTGGTAGTGTAGACCTTACAGGTTTGGAATATGGAAATCACTTCTTAAAAGTAAAAGTAACAGAAGCTGGGGGAAAGGTTACATTTCCCGTTGGAATTTGGTTTGACGTAAAGAATTCTATATCTAATATGGATTCACCTGGCTATAATAAGACTTTTTCAGGAAAGTTCATAAATGTAAGCGGATGGGCGTTAAGCAAATCAGGAATAAAGAAAGTTGAAGTTGTAGTTGATGGACAGAAAACTTACCAACAAATAGAATATGGTTTAAATAGACCAGATGTATATAATGCGTATAAACAATATAATAGTCAAGCATGTGGCTTTAGTGGTACTATAGATATTAGTAAATTATATTATGGTTCTCATTATTTTAACATAATAATTACTGATGGAGTAGGAAGAACTCAATCAGTAGCTTTTGTTCCGTTCGATGTTGAAGACTCAACCCAATATTCTATAGATACTCCGCAAGCTGGTAGGACAGAGATTACAAATACTCTAGAAGTTGGTGGATGGGCTTTAAGTAAGCGAAATGTAGTTAAAGTTGAAGCATTAATCGATGGAGTGCCTCAAGACCTTAAATATGGATTGAGTAGAACCGATGTATACAATGCATATAAGGAATATAATAATAAAACTTCAGGCTTTAATGGTAAAGTTGATATAAGTAAGCTACCATATGGAACCCACTCTTTAGCGATAAGAATTACTGATGCAAGTGGATTTCAGAAAGTATCAGAGACTATTAAATTTAATGTCCAAAGTACCTTGAAATATAATATAGATACACCAACCCAAGGAAAGTTAATTACTGGAGATGTATTAAATGTTAGTGGTTGGGCGTTGAATAAGTCTAAAATCACTAAAGTACAGGCTTTAGTTGATGGAGTGCCATATGACTTAAAGTATGGAGTAAGTAGACCAGATGTCTACAATGCCTTTAAAGATTATAATAATGGAACTGCAGGGTTTAATGGAACAGTAGACATTAGTAAGTTGGATTATTATAAGCACAAGTTGGTATTAGTGTTTACTGATAGTACTGGTAGAACTATTAATTCAAATGAAGTAATATTCAACAGACAAAACACTTTAAAATACAGTATTGATACCCTTCAAAATGGAATAACAGTTACGGGAAATACTTTAAATATTGGTGGATGGGCATTGAGCAAGGCTGGCATATCAAAGGTTACAATGGTTATAAACAGTACTGTTTATGAATGTGAATATAACATAAGTAGACCAGATGTGTATAATGCTTTTAAAGACTACAACAATCAGAAGGCAGGTTTCAGAGCAGCCTTAGATATAAGTAATCTGACGACAGGTACCTATCATACACAATTTAGAATTGTAGATGGAAATGGAATAGAGACTTCCACAGATCCTTGGATTATGTATGTAAAAAAGTAACTAAGTAGAACTTTAATAAAGTTAACAATGGACTAGATAGACCAGATGTATATATAGCTTACAAGGAATATAACAGGAAAAATACAGGTTTTGCAGGTAAGATTGATGTAAGCAAACTTACTAAAGGCAATCATAGTTTAGTTGTTAGATTTATTAATTCAAAAATGGGAGTGACATTATCAAAGGAAGTTACATTTACTTTATAGAGAACTTTCTTAATAAAAAATAATTAAAAGTTTAGAAAGAATATATAAATTAATATATTGGACAATAGAAAAGTAAAAGGGGTTGTTGTATTAGTGGTTAAAAGCACTAATGTAACAACCCTGTGCTCTTTTGAACTATATGATCGTGCCAAGAGGAGTGTATTTTACTTATTAGTGAAAGGATTCAAAATGAACACTATAAAGAGTTATGAAAAAATATACGACAATTAAAATGGAAAAAAATATAAGGAGGGTGAAAAATGAAAGTGAAAAAGTGGAAAAAAGTTTTTGTAGCAATCTTGACATTTATGATTATTTTTCAGAATTTTGGTGTTTCAGCAGTAACTACTATTCCAGTTACAGGGGTAACTTTAGACAAACTAAGTGGAACTATACCAGAAGGTGAAAACTTAAAGCTTACAGCAATAGTTATGCCTACAAATGCAACGAATAAAAAGGTTGTATGGACAAGTAGTGATGAAAGAATAGCTAAAGTTGATCAAACTGGACAAGTAACAGCAGTAGCACCAGGTAGTACTAGAATAACCGCTACAACAGAAGAAGGAAGTAAACGCGTTTCTAGTATTATAACTGTTAGTACTAAAGTAAAAGGTATATCATTAAATATTGCAAAAGCACAAATATCTAAAGGCGGATACATATTCTTAAAGGAAACAGTAACACCTACAAATGCAGCAAACAAGAAGGTGACCTGGACAAGTAGCAACACACAGGTAGCCACTGTAGATGCAACTGGTAAAGTTATAGGGATACAACCAGGGGTAGCTATAATAAAAGCAAAGACTCAAGATGGGGGATATGAAGCAACATCAACAATCACAGTAATAATTCCTACTACAATGATAAAACTTGATAAGACTGCAGCAAGTATCACTAAAGGTAAAAGTATTACACTTGTTGCAACGGTAGGACCTAATGATGCGACAAACAAGAAGGTTACATGGAAAAGTAGTAATACAGCAATAGCTACAGTTGATGCAACAGGAAAAGTAACAGCTATAAGTTTAGGTAATGCTATTATAACGGTAACCACAGAAAATGGAGGTAGGATAGCATCTTGTGCAGTAGCAGTAGTTCCACCAATTGCTTCAGTGGTATCAGATAGGAACACAGCTGAAGTAGATATAGGTAAGACAATAGCATTATTAGCAACAGTGTATCCAACCAATGCAATGAATAAAAATATTACTTGGAGTAGCTCAAATCCAAGTGTAGCTACGGTTGATGCATTAGGAAAAGTAACAGCAGTATCTGTTGGAAGTGCAACAATAACTGTAACAACTGTTGATGGTGGACTAAAAGCACAATCTGTGATAAAGGTAATAAATCCAGTAACAGGAGTTAATATTTCTCAAAGCATAGACTATATTCAGGAGAATGGTACATATCAATTTTTAGCATCAGTACTTCCAAGTAATGCAACTAAGACGTCAATAAAATGGTCGAGCAGCGATGAGAAAATTGCAAAGGTAGATGCAAATGGACTAGTTACAGCAATGGCACCTGGAACTTGTATGATAATAGCAACTTCAGAGGATGGAATTAGAAAAGCAGCTCGTGTTATATCTGTAACACCAAAAGTTCAAGGGGTAAAAATAGATAGAACCTCTGTAACAATGAATAAAACAGAAAATCTGCAATTAAAAGCTACTGTAATGCCATCTTCAGCATTGAATAATCATGTTATTTGGACAAGTAGCAATACAAGTGTAGCAACTGTAGATATTACAGGAAAAGTAACAGCTGTATCTGTTGGAAATGCTACTATAATTGCTACTACACAAGAAGGTGGATTTGTAGCAACTTCACAAATAACAGTTGTAAACTCAATTAGATCTATTTTACTTGATAAAACTAAAGCAGCGATAAAAGCAGGACAAGATCTAGCGTTAGTATTAACTATTACGCCAATTGATGCTACTAATAAAAATATAATCTGGTCAAGTAGCAACACGAATATTGCTGTGGTAGACAGCCAAGGGGTAGTTACTGGAGTTTCTCCAGGAATCGCTACTATATCGGCAGTAGCTGAAAGCAATAGTAATAAAAAGGTTACTTGTGTAGTAACAGTAACAAATTAAAATTAAAGATTTAAATAATCTTACTAATCAATTAAAGTTTTAAAAGTAAGCATTAGTTGATGAGTAAATTTTGTTAACTAAATCGAGGATTTAGAGTGAAAAAAGGGGATTTTTCAACTTGGGTTGAGGAGTAAGCTCCACCAAGTAAATCAAAGATTTAGGGTGAAAAAAGGAAACTCCTCAACTTAGGTTGAGGAGTAAGTTCCACCATCTAAATCGAAGATTTAGGGTGCCACTTATGTGATGTATACGCCGGTGTTTTTAGGGATGTTATCAAAAATCCACTTCGCATTAAAAAGTGATAGTCTTATACAACCATCAGAAATGGCCATGCCAAGTCTACCATCTCGTATAGTTCCATCTAGATTATAGAGGATTGAATGAAACAAATAATTGTCTTTATACTGGGTGTAATATCTAGCTTTATAACCTTTTTCAGTACCGAAAAATAGGCCTTTAATGCCTATAGAAAAAATACCTTCAGGGGTAGGGGTTGAAGGTTTTCCTATGGAACATAAAAAACTTTTTAATAGAACCCAGCCATTATTTTTATATTGAAACACATTAACCTTAAAATTTCTTTTATCTACCCAAATAAAATATCCTGTTTTATTTTGAAAATTTTTACCATTTATTAAGGCCTCTGTAGATTTTGGATAAGCTCGGTCTTGTTTTACCATATCAGTTGCCATATCTATTACTGGTTTTACCACTGAATATGTGAGTTTTAAAGATTTTTTTATTAGTTGTTCCAATAGCATCACCTAGAATAATTATTACTATATATAGTATATTACAGATTAAAGTTTTTGATATTATGGATTAAGATAACATGATTTTAACTTTATATAGGAATCTATTGATTAAAGCGATTGGTACTTTTATCAATGATAAAGTTTGATAAGCAAATTTAAAGATGTTAGTATGGTTATAGATCTGATATAGGGATGTAAAAATAATGTAGGTATTATATAATAAAATATTTTGATGTTATATTTTATTATAACTATGGTGGAGAGTAAGAATGAAAAAAAAGGTAATAGTTTTTTTAAAGAATCAAGGGGCCATGATATTAGCTTTGATAATGGCGATTCTTATCTTTGGAGATTGTCCTATAAGACGAATTTTTGGAATACCTTGTCCGAGCTGTGGGATAACTAGGGCTTGCAAAGCTGCATTTCATTTGGACTTTGCATCAGCTGTTTATTATCATCCACTGTTTTGGCTTATTCCTGTTGCTTTGCTATACATAATGTTTGGAAGAAAGCCTCTTTGGGGAAGCAAAAAAAATGAGAAAATATTTTATATTACTATTATAATAATTATCATTTTGGTATACATTTATAGGATGATAACTATGTTTCCTAATATTGAACCTATGACTTATAATAGTGATTCTACAATAGAAAAATCTTTAGATGTATTCAGGAAATAGATCTGAATTTATCATTTTAAGTTTTTAGTTAAAATTAAGAGGGCTGAATGTAAACAAAGATATTAACATTGTTTGCATTCAGCCTTTTATTATGTAGTAAGGGTTTAGCGGTTAAAAGTATGGTTCTATTTTTTAGAAATAGAATTATTGTCATCAGTTATAGCGGGAAGAGTGGTACTAGCAACAGTAGTTACGGGAGTATTTTGCTGATTGCTTCCGTAACCAGACATTAGAGTTAAAGATAAACTAGCAGTTATTATAAATGTAGTAGTTGTAAGTATACTGTCACATTTTCTCATATATAAACCTCCCTAAGATATTTAAATTACTTAAGCTATTTAAGTAATAATTTATATTTTTATTATATTAGTTGATTGTGACAAAATTGTGTCAAAAAACAAATATGTAAAAATATACATGTATTTAAATTGAAAATACATAATGCATTAAAATGGATTTGGTTGCAAGTTTAAGTAAAATAACAAACAGCATATATATCCAATTATTGAAGCTACATTGAAAACCTATATTTATACAATTAAAGTTAATTTATATATACGAATAATCATTAATGTAAAGGGAAAAAATAAAAAATGTCTATGAAATAATAAGTGAAAAAAGGTGGGTATTTATGAGGAAAATAGCGACGATATTTTTAGCTGTTATACTTTCTGTAACGTGCTTTCAAGCAAAAGGTGAGGAGTCAAGTGAAGATAACAATATTACCCTTGATGAGAAATATAAAACTATTATGAAACAAGATTTATTATGTCTTATGATGGGATATCCAGATCACATAGAAGGAGTTGTTAAAGAAAATAGCGGGCTGATATACGTTGTTATGAAGTCTGGAAATAAGATACTTTATGATGACATGGTAAAAAAGAATATTGACCAAAAATTAAAGAATCCAGATCTTCAAGATATGCTAGAGCAAGTATATCCGCTTACATCGATTAGTTCTGTTATGAAAGAAAATTTTGATCCAGGAAGGATACGGGTTTATTCACTTCTTCATGAAGTATATGGTAAAAATAAAGGTGAAATAGAAAAAAACTTAAGGTGTGCAGTTAATGGACTTCGATTTAATAGCAATAATTATGCAAATGATAGGCTTGTTCAAATAATGAAACAAATTGGAACACTATCTCAGACTAATGGAAAAGCAATGGCTTGCGTATATCCTATAAATGGAACCTACAATTATAGAGTGATATCTGGTACAGGAAGGTTAAGTCCTCATAGTTTTGGAATAGCAATAGATCTTGCAAGTAATCCTAAAGATTATTGGCAGTGGGCATCTTTAGAACAAGGAAATCAAAGAATAAAAGAGTATCCTAAAGAACTGCCACAAGTATTTGAAAATAATTATTTCATTTGGGGCGGCAAGTGGAGCCATTTTGATATTCTTCATTATGAATATCGTCCTGAGATCATTATAAAGGCAAGATATTTTAGAGACGGTTCTGAAAATATCACACCTTGGTATGGAGCTGTAGATACTAAAAATGAAAAGGTAGCTCATAGTATAGAAGTTATAAACAACGCGGTAGGATGATTAGCTATCTAGCTTACGATGAAGGGGTTGTAATATGGATAAGAAATCTAAAAGAAGAATTTTACTCATAAGATATATCTTTTTTATTTTGCTTTTTTGCTCAAGTATCATTTCTTTGGTTAAGGGTGAGGCTATTGATACTGTTGCAGCAGTTACTAAAGAAGAGGCACAAGAAATAATTAAGGATATATTCCTAATAAAGAATAATTCTA